>NZ_JASATW010000004.1:0-42447 GCF_030405905.1 Sphaerothrix gracilis Ecp01 | reverse complement strand
TGTCGGCAGCTTCATCACCACATGCAGCAGAAAACTGGTCGGAATCAGCAGCAATGCTGACAGTCCAAAGCCGAACCAGGTGAGGATTAGCCCGGTCCCCCCTCTTTGGAACCTCGTCAACACTACATCAACAGGCTCGCGCAGAATATCGTCATACCCGAAGGTTTGAATCAGCAGCATGTATGGGATATTTGACAGGATGATCAGCAGGATCAATAAAATGCCCGTAGTCCGAATCAGTTGTAAGCGGCGCATAAGAAAACTATCTCCATTGAATGCGTGTTGGTGAAAGACACTAAATAAAATATTGGAGCTAACAATGTGCTGGAAGTTGGCAAGCAACCGTTAGGCAAATAAGTGCAATCACGAGAAAACCGACTCGGATAGCGTGAAGTCGATCCCATCGCCGTCTGAGATTTTTCCAATCATCGGGCAATGATTCTAATCTCAGTTGACCAATCTGATTGTTGATCGGCACTAATCTAACGATGGAAAAAAGGATCAATGAAAACCACAGGATTGCTGCGACCACAGCAAAAAAGAAGGACGGTTGATTCTGGCGCAGTGTAAAAGCCACTCCGATCGTGAGCGCTAATGTCAAGGCATACCAAAATGGCATAATGCGACCGTAAATTAGCGCCAGTGATTTCGATGCAGCGACGTGACATTTATCGTCTAACCGACGAAATTGGGGATGGACAAAAGCACTCACCGCTAGTTCATTGCCAACCATTAACCCAGCAGTAACAACCGTAATAATTTGAAATATCGTGAATTGCATGCGTGATAACTTTCCTTTTGCTGTCAACACAAAATCCCGAATGAAATTAACGCCAATATTTCACGACTGCGCGATCGACGTTTAAGATCTGAGCAATCCAAGCCAAAGTGTTTAGCACCAGACTAAAAAGAAAGGGTGGAATACCTACAGGGACGGTATCTGATAGCTTTAGTAAAATAGCCATTTCTAAGAAATTAGTCGGCATTCCGTTAGCGTTCACTTTGCCATCGATCGCTAGTCCATAGAGTCCTTGAATAAATTGTTCAAAACCTGTCGCCGGAGTATTTTCTGTGGTGAATGTCACCCAATCACTAGACGTATTGCAAAAGCTATGATGTATCCCCGCTGGAACATGTAGACTTTCACCGGGTTGCAAGTGGCGGATATGACCTTTTCGCCCGACTTCCATCGTCAAACACCCCTGTAGTACGGTGAAAGTTTCAGCCATCTTAGTGTGGTAGTGGAGCGGACTGCCCTGGGCTCCAGGTGGCAAATCAAAGCGTATTTTGGTGTAGCGTCCCTGGCTTTTATGGGCAGGTTGTAAAATCGTCATACGATCGCCCGTCACTGGGTTGATAATCGTTTCAGAATTCATTGTTTCTTGTTTCATTAGAAGCATGGTTTCTGCCTTCCGCAGGCTATGTGATGTGATAAAGTCAACAACTCAACAGTAAGTTTTTTGCTTGAAAAGCCGTTGACACGTGACGCCCAAAAATTGACCCCTGACGCCAACCGCCAATCGACGACGCCAGAAGCGACGTTTTCCGTTGCGATTGTGCGCGATATCGTGCAGTACGTAGTGGCTCAGGGGATTGAAGCGGATGCCTTGTATCGAGCCGCCACCATTGATCCAACCTGGCTGGAAGATCCGGATCGTCAGGTGATGGGTGAAGTTCTACAAAAGCTATGGCGCGAGGCCGTTGTGCAAACGGGCGATCGCAACCTGGGTTTACACATTGGCGAAGCCTTTGACCTGGCGGCGATCGGCATCGTCGGTTATGTACTGCTCAACTGCAAAACCTATGGACAGGTACTCGAAAAGCTCTGCCAGTACACCCAACTCTTCAGCCGTGGAGTCGCCCTTCGTTACCAAATTGTTGATGGCTGGGTTCGCTGTGATTGCGACATTGTGAGCGGAGTCAAAAATTACCTGCTAGAGGAACCCCGCCACCCGATCGAGAGTACCTTTGCAGCACTATTTACAGCCACCCAGCAGTTGACAGGCCATCAACTTGAGGCCCAAGCCGTATGGTTTCAACATTCCGCACCGTCTGCTACAGCTCAACACGAGCGTATTTTTCAAGCCCCAGTGCAGTTTTCCCAACCCGCTAACCGCATCATTTTCAGCACTCACTGCCTGGATTGGCTCGTGCGATCGGCCAATTCTAATTTGCTTTCCGTGTTCGAAGCCCACGCCAGTGAGATGCTAATGGCCCAGAACCAGTCCCATAGCTATTCTCAACGAGCGATGGTGGCGATCGCGCAGGCATTACAGGGAGAAGTTCCCACCATTGAAGCGATCGCCCGCACTTTGATAACGAGCGTACGCCAGCTCCAGAGACAGCTCCAGACTGAGAACACGACTTACCAAAAACTGCTAGACGAAACGCGCAAAGAGTTGGCGTTTCAAGCGTTGAAGAACCCAGAAACTTCAATTCATGATGTTGCCTTTCTCTTGGGATTCTCCGAACCGAGTGCCTTCCACCGTGCCTTTAAACGCTGGACAGGACAAACCCCTCGAAGCTACCGCTTGAGGCAGTGTAATCAAGCCGAGTAACCGCAGCTGCATAACAACCCCAATGTACCCGACCGATAAGAGGATGTCTGCAAGTGCGATCGCCGATCTTATAGGATGCGTTGTTGAACAGCAAACGCACCATTTTGTCTAACATTAATCCTTGGTCTGCATTCTCTTATGCCCGACTATCGAAGACATAGAATTGCAGGTGGCACCCAACTTCATCGCCTAAGTCACCTATCAACGCTAACTCTGACTGTGTCGTGAGCTTAGTCGTCATGCGCTACGGACAGCTATCAATCAGGTTAGAGAAACTCGTTCTTTTGCAATTGATGCCTTTGTGCTGTTATCCGATCATTTCCGCTGCCTTCGGACTGTATCTCAAAGTGATAGCGATTTATCCACTCATCTGCGTCTGATCAAAACTTATATCACGAGGCATTATGGAACTCAGAGTGATGGTGCATTTGTACCCTGTAAGATCCGCGATCGTACTGAAATGCTTGAGTCGGATAACTTATCGCACTTGGTCTAGCAGACGAGACAGATGAGGGTGAGTTATAGGTAGATGCTGGATAACTCCGACTGACAGATAGATATCCAGATGAACTTACTTGCAGTTTCAAGTTCATCGCATCATATTGTCCCACCAGCCTAGTAAAGGATGGTTGCGGTGTGGGATGTAGCGTCCTCTGGTTCGTATAGCGGTAAGCACCGATCGTAAAGTAGCAGAAGAAACATTCTCTGCCTCTGACCAATGCTTGACCATAGCTAAAGTCGATAGGATTTGCAGATTGGGTGCTTCCCGTTGAAAAAAGGAAATTGCTTTCTTATCATCGGTTGCGATCGCCCATTCTCGGTGAACCGCAATTGCACAGGTTGCTGATTCACCATCATCTCCCAACTCAAAAACATAGTTTACAAAGATTTCTTCTTCACTCTCAGAATTAAAATCTTCAACTATAAGTAGCCTCTTTTCCATAGCTGCTTCAAACTGATTTGTATCCTCGTTATTCTCGTTTGCCAGGCGTTGGAGGGTCAGCAATTCTCTTTCTCTAACGATTTCAGTAACTACGACTTGGGCTGGTATGGACTGTATAATCTCAATCAAATGTCCAGAAGCACAGAAGTTCAAAACACAACAGGCATCAAGAACTATATGGGAGTGTTTGATTTCCATAACTTATTTCCCAATCCTTACGCCTGACGCAAATCTAGATAAGCAGACTCTTCCTCCATCCCGCTGGAATGTTCACGTAACACTTCTGCTATGCGTCGCGCTTCTAACCGATCAACACCAAGGAAATCTGCAAAGCGTCCTTCGGTGATAAGCCCTTGCTCCAAAGCTTCAATAGCAAGATGTTGATAGTGGATAGGGAGAATATCCGCCCGCTGGTCGATTTCTTCTAAACCTAGCTCCTTTTGTACTTGTCTAACCTTTAATCCTCGATCCTGCAAACGATCTAAAGTTCCGGATGGAATAAGTTTCATATCTTCCAACCGATAACCAAGGGCTTCTATAGACACCCCATAATAATGAGCAAGAGTAAACAAATTAGTTGGAGTAAACTTGCCATGAGTCCGATACATATCATTGAAACGTTTCATCAAGCCACTAGTCGGCATTAAAAAGTAGTTTGGAAAGGCATCTCCCAAACGTTCACTCTTCGGCTTTCTTTGATATTGTTTTTCGTAATCAATGTAATCAATTACAGGTTTACGGCGATGAGCCAAAAAGTGTAGATATTCATGTGCCAATGACCAACGACGTCGCTCTTCTGGATGATTAGAATTGATGGCGATACAGCCGCCCAATTCCTCGTCATAGCTATAGAATCCTGAATATTTGGGCGGCATTTCCAAATAGAAAATGCGAAGCCCCACACTTTGTTCTAGAATGTCTCGCAGAAGAGGAATGGGGCCATCACCAAGCCCAAGCCTCTGACGTTCTGCAATTGCAATGCTTTCCGCAGCCGCCTCTAAAGGCATATCTGTTACATCATATTCTTGAGGATAGTTTTGAGGTAGAGGAGCATCAACAACATTCTCAAGCTCTAAATAATTGCGACAAAGCTCTTCCAAACGCTGAATACTTGAACTAATTAGTGCCTCTTCCTTAGTGTTCCGTTGGTAAGCCGCACGGAACTGAACCTCAAATGGCTCAGTGACGGGGCTGGAACGAACGAAATCGCTGACTGCTCGCCCGTAAGCACGAGCTAATTTTATTAATTCATTCGGCTTAAGACGCCGCTCTCCCTTTTCAATAGCAACAATGGTAGTGCGTGCAGCATCAATAACCCCAGCCGCATCAGCTTGGGTCAGCCCACTTTTCTTCCGCGCTTGTTGTAGAAGTTCGCCTAATTTTCGTAAATCAATATTGTCGAGAATGTTGTTAGCCATAGCGTTTCCCTTTCAGCCTTACTGAATCGCCATCTGAAAATCTTGAGATACTGGCTGATCGATCACTTGGCTCAAGAAATCTCTTGAAATTTGAGGTTCTACAGCATCCCATTCTAAAACATAGGTTCGATAGAGTCGAATTAAATTTTTCCTCATTTCAGGAGGTTTTAAGCCTTCTATCTCATGAGTTCTATCTACTATGTCGTCAAGGTCAGGGAATCTTCGAGTTAATGACTCCCACTGGGAAACAGCATCTTCTGAGCAATTTAGCAATCCCTTGAGCATAGAAACTTGCATCAGCATATTCTGAAGATACAACCTGATGTCGCCCACTGGACGAGCGCCATGAGGCACTATGTAATAAGTTCGGTCTTCTATCCGTAAGGCAGCAAGCGCCTGTTTTCTTAATATGCAAGATGAGCAGTAGCCACATTGAATAGGTTGCTTACGGTGCGGACTGTCGCATGATTTCGTCAACGGTGGTAAATCATGTCTTGCATCTTCCGACAATTGCTGACACATCTCAGCTTTAGTCCAAAAAAGGAAAGGATTCCGGACTCTAAATTCCTCTCCCACAATCTCTGACATAAGATCGCTAACCCGAAGGAGGGTTAAGGGATGAACGGATCGAGAATGATCGAGACCAACAGCAGATTTTCGATAGGGGAGATTGATTGCACCAATACCGTTTTCGTATAAATAAAGTACTGTCTGACCCATTAGGTACGTACAAGCTGCGCCAAGCAATGTAAACACAATTCCTCTTGCACGGGGAATCTTGTTTTTGATATGCAAATTGCTCTCAGAAAAGCGGATTGGTACTCTACAGAGGCTTAACCGACTGTGGAAAGACGATTGAAGTGCTTGAAACACATGCTCTTGACGCGCATAGACATTATCATTACTTCCTGTTCCAAACAGCATGAAAGATGTTGTGTGCTTTCCCTCAAGGCGAGTATAAAGCCCAGCTAAAGCATCAAGTCCACCACTCCAAAGTGCTACTTCATTTATATAGGGATCAGATGAGGTAAGTAGAGGCTGTTGCTCAACAGCACGTCCCAAATTAACTCTTTTAGAAAATTCAAATACCCATCTGCTCCCAGTAGCCCATTCGAGAAGACTAGAGAGCTTATCTTGAAAAGAGGTTTGATTTAGAATCTCTGGATGACGTATTGGAAGGACAGCATGAATCCGAGTTTGTTGATGTCTCAGGTTTTGAAAAGTTAAACGATCGGCCGCATGAATAGCAACAGCTAGATCAATAAGATCAGCAATTATAGAAGGAAATTCTTTTTGTATTCGATAACTAAATGCGCTATCGTCTACAGCAATTCTCAAATTGCTTTCTTTGTTTCTAGAGTGATCGTGCAACCAGATATTTCCACCACTGCTCATCACAGGCTCAAAAAGCAAGGTGAAATCAGAAGTTTGCGTACTTTGTCTTTTCATTTTGCTTAACCTGCTAAAAGATCTTCATCTAAATCGATTGCTTTTCGAGAAGAACGTCGGGGCATAGATAATTGGGCTACACTTTGATTCCTGATAGCAGTCTGGGTAAATTTTTGAATCCCAAAATCTATACTTGGCTGAATTACCTCAATTCGCTTGTCGAGAATTTCTTGAGTAACATCTGCATGGTGCTCTGAAGTTAATGGAATACGTTCTTTAAACTCCGATTCGTAAACTTCATGAGCATACCGTCTCCAAATGGCCTCTGAAGTATGGGTGATATCTACTTCTCGTCCACTTCTAATGTCGTTGA
Organism: Sphaerothrix gracilis Ecp01; assembly: GCF_030405905.1. NCBI lineage: Bacteria > Bacillati > Cyanobacteriota > Cyanophyceae > Nodosilineales > Nodosilineaceae > Sphaerothrix > Sphaerothrix gracilis. The sequence continues at coordinate 35,766 of NZ_JASATW010000004.1, read as the reverse complement.
GATAACCCTTACCTGCGCGTAGTATCAACTCTTTGATATAGGGTGATCCATCTGCCTGCTGAACTAGATTGTCGAATTCCACGCTAAGTTTGGCAAAGTCGCTTTCCCTAGCTCCTTCGAGATTGCTGATTATTTGTGCAACACTAGCCGCCATTGCTTGAGCCATCACAATGGAGAGATTACCTTTAGCTTTGATATCTTGCTTGAGTTTCTCCAGCACAGCCCTTGCACATTCATCGTTAGTTGCGGTTCCTTCACAAAGCCACTTGTACGGTTTTTGATAAAGCCGCCTGAGTCTGCTATGGACAATGTCTCCATCAGGCATGACAACCTCCGTCTCTCGGAGTTCTTTGATACCCCAAAGCTAACCCACGCACCTGACATTGTCAACTATTTTCTTGTATTTTTACTAAAAATGTCAGGCTAGAGTTTTGCTGGATGCTCAAATGGCTTGATTTACGGGTGATGAGAAAGGGAGAATAATGCTCGTCAAGATGAAGCTGTATCTCCAGGGTAACTTGGGCTGTATAACAATTCGCTTGGAGTGGACGGCCAAAAGATATTAGTGCTGAGTTTCAAGTTATTTGCAATCGCTCAAGCGAACCGTTAGCCGGTTAATGTAGCTCGAAGCAAAGCGAAACGACTGGCGGCTTTTAATCTTTGTAGCCATTCTCAGTGCGATCGCCGATCTTTTAGGATGCGTTGTTGAACAGCAAACACACCATTTTGTCTAACATTAATCCTTGGTCTGCATTCTCTTATGCCCGACTATCGAAGACTTGGAATTGTAGGCGGTACCTACTTCATCACCCGTGCCAAAGTCGCAGCAACAAAAGATTGTGGATAAGATGAAAGCTTCTTTTTCACTAAAGCAAAAATCCAAACAACTGCTAGAAATTGCTAAAACAGGAGTGGAACGGGCAATAGAGACAGACGAAGTCACAGCGACGACCTGAATCAACGAGCAGCTAGAAGCCTTAAATATCAAACTTACCTAGAGGATCTACGCCATGAACACTGCCCAAATTAGCACCGATGGCACCCATCAAATCGTGATCTTCCCCGAAGGCTTCAAAATGTCGGGAACTGAGGTTTACATTAAAAAAGTGGGAAGTGTGGTTGTCCTAATTGCTAAGGATAACCCCTGGCAATCTCTGTTTGAGAGTTTAGAACAATTCTCTGACGATTTCATGACCACTAGAGAGCAGCCCCCCCTCGACGTTCGAGAGGCGTTCTAGATGCAATACCTGCTGGATACCAACATTTGTATTTATCTGATTAAGCAAAAACCTCCCAAGGTATTGGCACGATTCAACACCCTAGCTCTATCAGATATTGGTATTTCTTCTATCACCGTAGCGGAACTAGAATATGGCGTTTGCAAGAGCCAGCAGCAAGAGAAAAATCGTGGTGCCTTGATGCAATTTTTAATTCCACTAGAAATTGTTGAGTTTGATCAAGCTGCTGCGACCCTCTATGGCTCAATTAGAAGCGATCTGGAAAGTAGGGGACTTATCATCGGGGCGATGGATATGCTGATTGCTGCTCATGCCATAAGCCTTGGCGTGACGTTGGTTAGCAACAATGTACGAGAGTTTTCACGCATTGCCAATCTATCCCTAGAGAACTGGGCATAGTGAACCATAGCAAACTCAACATCGTTTGAAACACGGTCTAATTTGAGTGCTGTCCTTGACTAAAGACCTAGAATTGCAGATTTCCTCGAACTATAAGGGTATTTTGAGGCGGCGATTTTCTCCGAGGCGACAAAGCCGAACGCGGTGGCACAACAAATCGATGGAGCTGACTGCCGAAAAGCTATTTTTTGGTGTTCTAAGTTATTCTATATTCTGTGTAGCGAAATCTTTTGCTAATCTCAAAGATTTATAGTTTACTGTTGCAAAAGCTGCTGTTGCTCAGGTAGAGCAGATATTCTAACAGTGGCTACATCTATTCAGGCTGAGTCAATTACCCAGAGTTTTTCTAACTGCTCGTTAATGAAGGACGGGTAGCAGTTTTATTCAGCTTCGCGCTAGTAAGTTTGACAATGATCAGTGCGAAGGTATTCCTAGAGACTGTGCAAGAAGATAGCTTTAATTATCCTCACCTGCTGCTATACAACTTGCGAGAGCATACTCACTCAGGAGATACAAATTATGATTGATGCTGACGAAGTTCTCAAAACAATGTGTGAGAAGTATCAGGCAGCCGTTAGCGCCAACGATTCGGTAGCCTATGGCAAGCTATTCGCTACAGACGCGATTCGGATTCCCCCAGGGTCGGAGCCTGAACACGGATCAGATGAGATTTCAAAAAATGAACAGAAGGATTATGATGTCGCAAAATGGAGGGTTAAATTGACGCCTCTGGATGCTCTGCGGCTTGATGATCGATGGGTATACGGGGTTGCAGAGGGCAATGTAAGCACGAGCGCCCATGCGGATGGGGCAACTAGATCTTACAAAACCACAAAGACTTGGCTTTTTCACCAAGAAGACTCAGGTGAATGGTTGATTAAAAGGCAGATGTGGAACCTCAAGTAATCCTTGTCAAAGCGAGAGTTTTTCTATCAAGGCACCGTTGAATGATGCCTAACAAAGCCCATGCACACCGACTGCTGCATCAGGCAAAATAGCGATCAATAAAAAGTCTTCTAAAATTTCAGTGGTGACAGGGTGAGATTACCAGCGCCGCAGAATTTCTTATAGACGCCTGCAAGGCGGGTGCTCTAGCATAAACATCTGTGGCAGTTTTAGCCGCTGGCAGCCCAAAGTCTGAAAGCTCGATGGTGAATCTTCCTCTGGATAGTTCGATACGCCCAGCCTTAGATCAGGCCAGTTTTCCCTCTTTAGAAAAAGCCCTCAAACACTTCTTCGGCTACGACCAGTTTCGCCTGCGCCAGCGCCAGGTAATTGAAGATGTTCTGCAAAACCGTGACAGCCTGGTGGTGATGCCCACAGGCGGCGGCAAGTCTCTGTGCTACCAGCTCCCAGCGCTGCTGAAGTTGGGGGTAACGGTGGTAGTTTCGCCTCTGATTGCCCTAATGCAAGACCAGGTGGAAGCCCTACAGGACAACGGCATTGCCGCGACATTCCTCAACAGCAGCCTGTCCTTGAACGAGCTGCGCCAGCGAGAAGCCGCCCTGCTGCAGGGACAGATTAAACTACTCTACATTGCCCCAGAGCGGCTGCTGAGCGAGACTTTCCTACCGCTGCTGCAACAGCTAGGACAGACCGTGGGGATTGCCGCCTTCGCCATTGATGAGGCCCACTGCGTCTCAGACTGGGGCCATGACTTTCGGCCTGAGTACCGCCAGCTCCGGTTTCTGCGACAGCAGTATCCCGCTGTGCCCATGCTAGCGCTGACGGCGACGGCCACTGAACGGGTGCGCGAGGACATCGTGCAGCAGCTCCAGCTCCGCAATCCGGCCCTACATATCACCAGCTTCAACCGCCAAAATCTTTACTACGAAGTCCAGCCCAAAGGCCGCCAGGCTTACGTACAGCTTTTATCCCTGGTGAAGCAGCAGCAAGGAACAGGCATTATCTACTGCCTCAGCCGCCGCCGGGTAGATGAGATTGCGGCGCGATTGCAGCAGGATGGCGTTTCGGCCCTGCCCTACCACGCAGGACTATCAGACACCCAGCGCCAGGAAAATCAGCGCCGCTTCATCCGGGATGACGTGCGGGTAATTGTGGCCACGATCGCCTTTGGCATGGGCATCAACAAGCCGGACGTGCGGTTTGTGGTTCACTACGACTTGCCCCGCAGTTTGGAGAGCTACTACCAGGAGTCGGGCCGGGCCGGGCGAGACGGAGAGACCGCCCGCTGCACCGTATTTCTGGGCTATGGCGATATTTCTACTATTGAGTTTTTAATCGATCGCAAGCCAGATCCCAGAGAGCAGCGCATTGCCCGCCAGCAGCTCCGGCAGGTAATTGACTATGCCGAAAGTGCCGTCTGTCGCCGTCAGATTCAGCTTGGCTATTTTGGTGAGGCGTTTGCGGGCACTTGCGACCACTGCGACAACTGCTGCTCTCCGCCCCCTATTGAAGACTGGACGGTTGAAGCCCAAAAGTTCCTCTCCTGCGTCGCTCGCTGTCGGGAGCGCTTTGGCATGACCCACGTGATTGACGTGCTGCGAGGGTCGCGGAAAAAGCGGCTGCTGGAGCTACGGCACGATCAGCTTTCCACCTATGGCATTGGCAAAGATCGCAGCCTGGACGAGTGGCGACTCTTGGGGCGATCGCTGCTACATCAGCGCCTAGTCGATGAAACCACAGACGGCTACCCGGTACTCAAGCTAAATGCGGCAAGCTGGCAGATTTTACGCGGTCAGCTCCCAGTGCAGGTCGCGATTCCGCAGCAAATGGCAGCGGCTACGACTGCTGAGAGCGATCGCATTCCAGCCGAAGCGGCGATCCTGCTGGGTCAGCTCAAGGCCCTGCGCAAGCGCCTAGCCGACGAGCAAAGCGTACCGCCCTACGTGGTATTTGCAGAATCTAGCCTGCGACAAATGGCCCAGCAGCGACCCCAAACCCTAGAGGCATTTGCCCAAATTTCCGGCGTTGGCAGCCGCAAGCTGACCCAGTACGGCAAAGTATTTACTACAGAAATCGCTCAGTTTTGCCAAGAACACAACCTGACTGCTCCAAACAAACCTGTCGCTTCAGCCTCCCAGTCCCTGGCCGAGACGCACCTGACCACCCTACGGCTCTATCAGCAAGGACTCACCGCTGCCGAAATTGCCATTGAACGAAGCTTGCGGCTTAGCACTATCAGCGATCACCTCGCCCGCCTAATCGAAGCGGGTCAGCCCGTCGAACTCGATCGCCTCGTAGCGAGCGAACGGCAAACCGTTATTCAGCAGGCGATCGCTGCCATTGGCGATACCCCCCTGCGCGAACTGCGAGAGCACCTCGGCCCCACCTACGACTACAACGAGATTCGCCTGGTCAAAGCCGCCTGGCGCAAAGCCCAAAAAGACTGAGGCTCTATTGCGGCACCGCCACAACCTGGCCCGACTGATGCAGCGAAGCTGAGATACAGGCAAGCTGCTGTACTAAAGCCGCCCCCACCCAGCCAGAGGACGGCGCCGAGGGCTGATTTTGAACGACGCAGTCAATAAAGTGCTGGCAAACCTGACGCAGCGGTTCTGCCGTGATCGCCGGTAAGCTTTCTAGCTGCACTCCCTGCGGCCAGTAGCGCCCCGCCGCCGTTTCAAAATAGCCTCGCTGCACCCTCAGGGGAGCCTCTGACTGCATCTCGTCAAAAATCAGCGTGCCGCGATCGCCCACGATACACAAACGGCGCTGCTTGTCTGGATTGGCCCAGCACAGGTGCAGACTGGCCTGAAAGCCACTGGGATAGGCTAGCTGTACCCAGACTCGATCGGCCAGCCCAGCCGCAGTCTGCAGCCAGGTTTGGCCCTGAGCGCTGACCTCACAGGGCGTTTCGCCCAGCCAGTCATTAAAAATAGCCAGGTCATGAATTGCTAAATCCCACAGGGCGTCTACATCTTGGCGTACCGGGCCTAAGTGGGTACGGGTAGCGTAGCCGTAGCGCAGCGGGCCGAGTTCGCTCTGGGTCAGCAGGGCTTGGCCTTGGGCCACAACCGGATGAAACAGATAGGTATGGTCAACCACAAGCTGTACCCCCTGCTGCTGAGCGAGCTGACACAGCTTCAGGCTGGTTTCTGGTTCCAGGGTTAAAGGTTTTTCTACCAGCACGTGCAGCCGCCGCTCCAGGGCGGCTTTGACGAGGGGGTAGTGGGTCTGGGCCGGGGTGGCGATAACGACGGCCTGCAAATCCGGCAGGGCCAGCGCTGCCTGCCAGTCACCGAGGAGCTGAGTTTCAGTCAGGGTGAACTGCTGCTGAATGCGATCGCCCTGAGTTGGGTCAGGCTCTACTACCGCTTTGACCGTCACGTCGGGCAACGCTAAAAAGTTGCGCAGTAGGTGAGTCCCCCAGCGCCCCGCGCCCAAAATGGCCAAGTTGACCTGAGTCATGGTTGAGACGGATCTAACGCTGCGGACTGCAGCGCGTAGTAAGCCTGCTGAGCAGCCACCTGTTCAGCCAGCTTAATCGACGGGCCTTTGCCCTCCCCCCACTGGCGGGACTGCACCCAAACCACTGCCTCAAACCGTTCTGGATCGCCGTGTTTGTGGCTGATTTCCTGGGTGCGATATTCAGGCAGTACCTTATATTGAGCCTGCGTCCACTCCTGCAGGGCTGCCTTGTAGTTTTGCCGGGCCGGATCGCTGCGAATGGCTTCAGCTAGCCGCTGGAAGTGCGGATCAAGCCAGGGGTGAATTAAATCGGTGTTGTGCGTCGTGAAGTAGAGCGCTCCCAAAATCGCCTCAAAGGCATCTGCTAGGCGAGAAGCCCGCCCGGCCCGATCGCGAATAGCCGCCTCTGACAGCAGCAAGAAAGACTCAAGCTCATAGCCATCCGCTAGCCGAGCTAAAACCCGATCGCTAACCAACTGCGATCGCAATTCGGCCACCTGACCTACCGTTGCCTCCGGAAATGTCTTCAGCAAAAACTCGGCGGCGGCCAGCCGCAGAGCGGCATCACCGAGAAACTCTAGGCGCTCGTAGGCTTCATTTGACTGAAAGGAAGGATGAATTAAAGCCTGATTGAGTTTCTCCCAGTCAACTGACGTGTCCGCCGGTAGACCTAGCTGTACTACGAGCTGCTGCAGTTGCTGTTGTCGTTCAGGGGTTAGAAGAGCCAGCTTCGTCACGAATCACACTCCTTATAGGCATCTGCGGGGGGGCGATCGCTGCTCCAGGCCCACCAGGCAGTACCGCAATCGCAGCGATAAAATTCCTGCCACTTGCGGCGATGGCCTTCAGTATAAACGGGCGATCGCCGGTTGATCCAAACGTTTTGGGCGCTGCTGCTGGGCTGATCGCAGCTAGGGCAGTAGAAGCGATAGGCGTGGGTGGCTGATTGAGTCCAATCGGGCGGAGTCGGCGAAAAAACATCCATAAGCAGCTTGCCGCTTAAAGTCCTTTCCTATTATCGGAGCTAGAACCCATTTCGACTGTCTCTGCGTGTCAAAGTTTTAAGCGTAGAGACAATAACCGATAACCTCAGATATGGTGAGGACGTTTGATAATAGTTTTGACCATCGCTCAGCCAGCTCAATTCATTCTGGGAGGCGCTCGACTCAATGCTGAATTTGCTCTCGTTTCTGGGTCTGTTTGGTCTATGTGCCATTGCTTGGCTTGGCTCGGAAGATCGCCGCCGCATTCCCTGGAAGGTGATTATTTGGGGCATAGGGCTGCAGCTTGTTATTGGCTTGCTGGTCTTTCGCATACCAGGTACGCGGGATTTGGTGTTGATTCTCAACGATCTGCTGAACGGCATTATTGATGCGTCTGAAGCAGGAGCGCGTTTTTTGTTTGGGCCGCTGTTTGTGCCTGATCCAAGCGCCGCTGCCGGATCGGTAGGGGCGGGGCGTTGGCTGGCGAGGGCGTTGACCCCGGCATTTACGGCTGTACCGGGCGATCGCATTGGCGTAGATAACCTCAATATTGGCTTTGTTTTTGCCTTTCGTTCGCTGCCCCAGGTGATTTTCTTCGCAGCGCTGATTGCCCTGCTCTACAACCTCAATATTATTCAGCCCATTGTGCAGGTGTTTGCTAAGCTGTTTCGCTCAGCAATGAATATCAGCGGCGCCGAGTCTCTAGCGGGTGCAGCCAACATTTTTGTGGGTATTGAGTCAGCGATCGCCATCAAGCCTTTCTTAGCTAATATGACCCGCAGCGAGCTGTGTGCCGTTCTGTCCTCCTGCTTTGGCTCCATTGCCTCAACCGTCCTAGCTCTGTACGCTGGTTTTTTGCGTTCCACTTTCCCTGCCATTACGGGGCACCTGATGGCGGCCTCAATTCTGACGATTCCAGCCGCCTTTGTCATGTCTAAAATCTTGGTGCCGGAAACCGGGGTACCGGAGACGCTAGGCGAGGTGCCTGCAGAAAAAGCGGAATCAGACGACAGGCAAAGCCCAATGGACGCGCTGATTCTAGGGGCTCTAGATGGGGTAAAGATGGCGGTGGGAATTGCCGCCGTGATTGTGGCAATTTTGGGACTAATTGCGCTGTTAAATCTGATTTTTGCCGGACTGGCTTCCTGGTCAGACAGTGAAGTGACTTTGCTGCGCTGGATTGGTCAGGTGTTTCAGGTGGTGACGCTGCAGAATATCTTGGGCGCTTTGTTTTTACCGCTGACGCTGATGACGGCGGTGTCTGATAGCTGGCCGGAACTCTGGGAAGCTTCTAAAATTATTGGCCGTCGCCTGCTCGAAACGGCAATTCCCCCCTATCTGACCCTGGCTGGACTCTCAGGCAGCGGCCAAATTAGCGATCGCACGATGGTGATTGTCAGCTATGTGCTCTGCGGCTTTGCCCATATTCCTTCAGTGGGCATCTTTGTGGGGGGTCTGGCGGGGCTGGTGCCCTCTCGGCGCAAAGATATTAGTGAATTGGGCTGGAAAGCTTTGTGGGCCGGCACGCTAGCCACTTTGATGACAGGCTGCATTGCGGGCCTCTATTTTTATGAAGGGACTGCGGTGCTAGGCCGTTAAAGACGTTGAGCGATCGCGCTGATGGCCCTATTTTTCCGGACAGGCGAGAGAACTGCCAGAAAAGAACTTTAGTTCCCTCAGACTCGTCACTCATGTTTGTGCCACGGAAAATTCTTTTGAGCAATGTCTATTTAACTCGCCGGACAGCTCAAAGCTTTTTACAAGAACTGCTGCAGGTTGGCGCTGATTCTCAATCTGCTTACATAGTCAGTCAGGCCCTCGCCCGCCGCCTCTGCGAAGATATTCCCCCCAATTCACTGCAGCAGCAGGCGATCGAGGCTTGCCAAGAAGCTATCTATCGGGCCGGACTCGGCTTTAGCGAAGAAATTACCTGGTCTTGAGCCGACTACAACCAGTTACCCACTAGCACAAAAGCGGCCCAGTAGTAAGGATGCTGATACTGACCGTCCTCGCCCTGCAGCAGCTTGAGCTGAGCCTGGCGCAGAATTTCGGCCTTGGTTTGGCTACTGCCTGAGAGTTCTTGATAAAAATTACTCATCAGCTCAGCCGTTCCCTGATCGCTAACTTGCCATAGGGAAGCCAGGGTACTGCGAGCGCCCGATCGCACGGCAATGCCCGCCAGCCCTAGGGCGGCGCGTTCATCGCCAGAGGCCGTTTCGCAGGCGCTGAGAATCAGCAGTTCGACGGTTTCATCACGACTGAGTTCGCTGGACTGGAGCAAGCTTCCAAGGGCGTTTGCTTGAATGCGACCGTCCCAGGTAAGAATGTAGGTATCTTCTGGATCAGAGCTAAATTCACCGTGGGTTGCCAAGTGAACCACGCGGAAGTTGGAATCACTCAGGGTTCGTTCAAAATCTCGATTGTTAAAGTCCTGGTTGAGCAACACTTCAGCCGGCACCTCGGCCCGAATTTTGGCAATTTCTGCCTCGACATAGGGCAGTCCGCTATAGCCCTGATTGGACTGGCTCAGCCCCCCTACTAAGGCCGTCACTCTTCGCTGCGTGAGCGGCTGCGGATCTAGAAGTTGCAGACCGGGCGTCAGGGCGATCGCATATTTTTCAATCAGATACTCGTCCTGCGCGTTCATTAACACCGTCATCGGCACGTTGCGCAGTGCTCCATCCAAGACAAATACTAAAACCTGGGTATCACTGGCCTCCAGTGCCGGGGCAATCGGCTCAATCAGCCACTCATATACCTGACGTGCCAGGGGCCGAAAGTCTACAGGCGGCTCTGGTTCATTATTCGTGACAACATCAACATCAGCTCGTGGTGAGCGAGCTGACGGCTCAGCCTCAGCCAGCTCCGGGGCTGGAGGTGACTCTGGTACAGGCGCAGATATTGCATCTGGAACAGGGACCTCAGGCGGCTCAATGGCGATCGCCTCTCGCAAATCATCCAAAGTCTGCTCAATTTTAGCTTCACTCACCGTCACTGAGACATGCTGCAAAATCTCCTGCCCCGGCAGGCGCACCACGATTTCTAAGCGATCGGGCAGAATGATCGGATAGATCACGGCTGCCTGGGTATCGACCTGATCAATCTGAATTGGATTCGTAATCAAACAGTCCGCTCGGAAGAAGTTGACCAGCTCTGCCACCTGCAAAGACTCGATGACATCACGAGCCACTGCTAAATTTTTAGAACTGGGTTCAGCTCCCGGCTCAGGCTGAAGCAGCAGGTCTACTAGCTCCCGGTAGATTGGCTCGATGCCCTGGCGGAAGGAAAAGCGTACTTCCGGGTTGATAGCGACTAGATCACTGCGCAGCGTTTGCAGGGTTTTGATTGCTTCCTGGTAGGCGGCGATCGCGCTGGTAATATTTCCCTGAGACTTCAGAATTTGGCCGAGCTGCCACTGCCACTGATAGGTAATGGCATTAGCCTGACTCTCTTGAGCCAGGGTAAGAGCTTGCTGGGTTGTCTCTGCTGCCTCTGTCCACTGCTGCTTTTTCTGATAAAGCTTGCCCAAATAGCCCAGCGCATAGGACTGTCCCCGCACGTCTTCTAAAGCCTGCGCCTGAGTTAAGACCTGGGTCAATAACTGAGCAATGTCTAGATCTCTGAGCGCAGCACCCTGAAGCTGCGGAGGACTTGCAGCCTCAATTAGGCTCTGCGCTAAGCTGGCCTGCATCAGTATGCTGCTGCGGCTGGGGGGCAGCTCCGGCAGTTGTGCCCAAATCTGGGCGAGGAGGTCTGAGACAGTTTGCGACTGATCGGGGGTGAGGTCGGGCTGGGATAGCCAAATTTGCAGGTGGTTGATTTGGGCCTGGAGCCGCGTGTGTAAAACGGGGGAGGTGGCTGCCTGCTGGTAGTAGCTAGCTGCCATTTGCGTATCTCCTTGAGCCATCGCGTTGCCTAGGCTCAGCAGGGTCGCGCTTTTTTCTACCTCTAAACCCGCCGTACGCGCCACATCCAAACTCGCTTGCAAAGTCTGAATCGATGTGTCTATAGAGTCAGCCAGTCGTTGCAGGTTGCCAAGCTGTCTGAGTCCTGCTGCTTTGAGGGCAGCGTCAGGCAGGGTTTCTAGCAGCTGACGCACTTCCTCTAGGCGATCGAGGGAGCGACGATAGCGCCCCTGGACCCGCCAGATTTGAGCCTGATTCAGCCGGGTGCGGATTAGGCCAGCAGTATCCGCGATCGCTTCATAGGCGGCTTCTGCCTGAGTTAGTGACGCTAGTGCCTGATCAAGCTGCGCCTTTGCCATCTGGATTTGCGCCTGGGTGCTGAAGACCTGCGCTTTGACCCGCTGGGTATAGTCAGAGTCAGCCAGCGCTGTGGCGATGGTGACGGCTTGAGCAATCTCGGCTTCGGCTTCGGAGTATTGGCCTAGCTTCAGATGGGCCAGCGCTAAATTACTGAGGGCTACCGCCTGATTGGCCGTATTAGGTGTGGCAGCTTGCACCGCCTGCCGCCAGCTTTGGGCGGCGGGGGCATACTGACCGCTGCTGTAGTAGCGGCGTCCTGCCTGAAGCTGCTGTGTTAGAGATGTAGCGGGTGGCGGCGACACCTGAGCCTGCACGGGCGTCAGTGTCAGGCTGAGCCAAAGAGTAAGGCAAAAAAGGGCAAGGAAACGAACAAGACGCGATCGCAGAGACATTAGTTCAAACCCTCCTCAGCAACTCGGCAGGTATCTTCATGTAAATTAGGAGCGGCTGCCGAGACAGTAGCCACCAAGCGAATCTCGCCTGTCTCTGCTCGGATCCAACCTTGGGGTTCGACAATGCGCTCTGGCGCTGCGGCAGGATTGGGGGCAGCACTGGTGGGGGCGATCGCGGTCTCTACCGTCTCTGGCCCCAAGTCTTCTAGAAAGCCCTCTTCCTCTAGCCGCTGACTGGGGTCGCTGGGCAGTCCCCCCTGACCCGTCACCACAAACTCATTCCTCTCGCTCCGTCCTAGCGCCTGACAACTGCGATCGATCAGCCCAGTGGGGTCACTCAGGTCAATCGGCAGCTCGGCCAAACCTTCATCGGTGATCAGATCTGGCAATGACGTATTGCCAGATGTCCCGGAGGCAGAATCTACCGAGATGTCCACCCGACCATTGCCACGAAACTGAGCAAAGCTGCCGGGATTGCGGCCTACAGGAGTGGCTCGGCTATTGGAAAACAAATCAGCCAGAAAAGCAGGCGAATTGATCGAGATATTGCCCCCCGGCCCAAATTCAGCATTGGCGAGGATGTCGCTGTCTTCGATGGCGACGAAAGCCCTGGAGCTGATATCGATATTGCCGCCGCCCCCGGTGCTGTCAAAAACGCTGGAGCTGACGAGGCTGCCGCGATTTAGGAAAAACACGCCTGCATTGACGCCGATATTGCCGCCCCCGGCCCTATCTGAGCTAGCCGAAATCTCACCGCCGCTGGCAGCGAGCGAGTCTCGTACCCTGATCCCCACATTGCCTGCAAGTCCCTGACCCTCAGACCGACTCAGTATGCGTCCAGTATTTGCCAAAGCCAGCGAATCCGCCTGCACCTGAATGCCGCCGCCATTCCCTCTGCCTAGGGCGGCTGTAGAAACCTGCGCCCCATCTCGAATTGAGAATGCGCCTGTTGTGACACTAACATCGCCGCTGTTGCCGCTGCTACCCACTTGCCCAAAAGTCGAAATACCGCTACGGGAAAGTCCCGAAGCACTACCTGCTGTCACAGTAGCGACACCTGAAAAATCAATCGACTCAGCTGCAAAAACGTCAACATCTCCCCCACGGCCAAGTCCGGTTGTGCCAGTTTCTATTCTGCCGCCTCGGTTTGCCGTCAACTGCCGCGTGGTTACAGTAATGTTGCCAGCCGACTGCTCACCTAACGTCAATGTTGTGATATCACCCCCCAATAAATTGACAGATTCTGAAGCATCAATGAACAGAGTCCCACCAACACCTGTGCCCGTAGTGGCTGCTGAAATCAAACTACCGCCTTCTACATTGAGTCGGCGGGTCTCAACTCGTATATTGCCAGCCCTACCAGAGCCAAGCAGCGTGTCACTTGAAAACTGACTGTTCTCTAACAGGTCAACGGATTGCTCAATCTGAGCGGTAATATCACCTGCTGGTCCTTTTCCAGCCGTTGTGGAACTAATAAATCCATCGTCACGTAAAATTAAACGCTGAGCGGCTAAGTCTAATGAACCGGCTGCTCCGTCACCCATTGAGAAGGTAGTGATAATGCCTAGGCGCTCAAGCAATATCGTATCTTCGATATCAATGCGGATATTACCGCTATCGCCTGTCGATCTCGCTTCGCTGTTGATCACCGACTGATCGCTGAGCCTTAAGTTCTCGGCTGAAATAAACATTTCGCCCCCCCGACCACTGCCTAACGAGCCAGCGGCAATAACACTAGAATTAGAAATGTCAATATCCTGTTCAACACGAATCGTCAGCGGCCCAGTTGCTCCACTTCCTAAAGTATTAGAGGTAACGATGGAAGTGTTGTTAAGACTAAGTTCATTGGCCTCTATTGTTAATCGCCCAGAGCTACCCGCATCCAGAGAAGCGGTTGATATAATGCCTAAATCTTCTAATTGGACGGTATTAGAGGCTGATATAAATAAGTTACCTGAGCTACCAGGGCCATAGGCTTCAGTATTAATCTGTCCAAAGCCTCTTAAGGTTAGATTTCGTGTCTGAACTGAAATGTCTCCACCATCACCAGTAACATTAAATCCCAAGGCAATATTAAGGGCTGAGGTACCTGCATAGATTCCGCTGCCAATACCTTCATTGACCACAGCAATCGGGCCAAAGCTTAGTATGCGATCAGGTAGTTCTGTGTTAAATCCGATGGCTTCAATAGTGTCAGCATTCACAGTGACACCGCCACTATTACCTGACCTGCGAGTAATCGCAAGTACCTGTCCACCATTCAGTAGACTGAGATTGTCAACATTAATCTGAATTGCTCCACCATTATTAGCGCCATAGGTTGAGGCATCTACAACTGCTGCCTCAACAATCTGTAAATCTGGAGTGTTGATTTCTATGAAACCCGGTGTGCCATTGCCGAAGATATTGGCGTACAGCCCACTGGAAAACCCGGCAGTATTGCTGAAGCCTGCGAAGCGAACCTGATCGCGGCCATTAACTTCAATTTGGCCAACATCGCCCTGCCCGAAATTAGTTGTTTCAATATAGCCCCCGTCTAATAGCTCAATAGTCGCCGCATCAACAAAGACATTGCCACTATTACCTGTTGAGCCACTATTAATGGTGGTACTGATTGAGCTAGTGGACGTGGAAATCGAGAACTCTGCCAGCGGAAACAGCGCCGGAATTACCGAACCGCTAATTTGCAACGACTCACTGACATTGACGTTAATATCACCTGCGAAGGCAGGCGCTGGGCTGAGCAGGGTGGGACTGCCTGAGAGCGTTGTGAGAACGCCCCCGTTTGTCAGAGCGAGTGAGTTGGCTGTCAAATTAATAGCGCCACTTGTGCCTGAACCTTTGACACCGTTAGAAATGACGCTGTTTGAATTACCGCCAACGCCGTCAACGACAACAGCCCCCGTCGTGGCAATGTTGATATTTGCGCCCGTTCCGCGCCCGTCAACACCGCCAAAAATACCTGCTCCCTCTGTGATAGAGAGAGAACCAGATTGAATGGTGATTTCACCTGCCGTAGCTGATTGATTTGAATTAGCTAAGCTCAAGAGCCGGGTGTTAAACCCGGTGAGAAGAATATCGTTTTGCACATCAAGACTAATCTCGCCAGCGCTGCCAGAGCTGAGCGATCGCGAATCAAGCTGAGCGCCTGGAAGTAACGCTAAAGAGTCAGCCAATATTATGATGTCGCCTCCCCGCTCTGAACCTTGGGTAAAGGTATTAATTTCTGCGCCGGCCTCCAAACGAACCCCATCCGCCGCAATTAAAGCTACGTCGCCCGCTCGTCCTGAGGCAGAACTGGTTTGAATTATGGCAGCGCTAGGGAGAGCGATCGCGCCACGAGAATCGATCAAGACATCGCCACCGTTGCCTGAAAAGCGATTAAAGAATCCGCCGGCATTGTCATCTGTCCGAATTGTCTGTACTTGGATATCCCCGCTTAGAGCATTATTAGGCTGGTATTGGTTCGTCAGCAAAACTAAACCGTCTGGCTGAGTAACCGCAATGCTGTCCACCGTGATATCAGCCGACAGTCCGGTATTAGAAGCTGTTAAATTCGTAGGAGTAGAGGCACACCCCGTACAATTCACCGCACCGCTAGCTGCCAGCGTACCGGCGCGAATATCAACTACTGGGCGAGTATTGCCGTTTACTAAAATCGAATTCGTTCCGTCCGGCAGCGTCTGTGATAGCGACACTGTCTCAGTCGGAAAGCCAGGATCGGTGCCATTGACCGTGACGTTGCCAACATCCACAGAACCCCCAGCAACTACCCGCAAAGAGCCGCCCGTATAGCTATCGAACGCCACGTTGCCGCCTGCGGTAATCACCGGGTCGTTCGGACTTAGCAAACTGTTAGCACCACCATCTAGCTGTTCCACCCGGAAGCTGCCACCGCTCCAGAAGTAGCCGTCACCAATCACCGGACTGTCTGAACGCAGAATCAGGTCGCCCCCTGCAAACAGACCGCTCTCAGGATGAGCTAGCGCAAAGATATCCACCTGCTCGTTGCCCTGGATCTCTAGCTCCCCCCCTGCTGCCGCAATGAACGGACTAGTCGCACTGTCTCGGATCTGCGCCCTCTCCTGAGCTTGCAGAACCAGATTATTTCCAGCAGTCAGCTCGCCGCTCAAGTCTAGATTCACTCCGTCTAGCCGCAGGTCTTGCCCCGCCGCCAGAGCTGCCTGAGTGCGAATCTCACCGCGCTGAGCAGCGCTGTACTGCAAGCCGGGGGTGAGGCTGACGGTGAGCAGCGTCGGTACAGCAGGGTCGGTGGCGCTGAAAACCTGGCCGTTGAAGTCAAAGGCAGCAGCAGTGCTGGCGAGAAAAGAACCTGTGATGTCAAGCTGAGCGTTGGGGCCAAAGACGATGCCGTTGGGATTGAGCAGGAACAGGTTGGCGCTGCCGTCCACGCCGAGGGTGCCGAGGATGTTAGAAGCGCTGCTGCCGGTGACGCGGCCCAGGATATTCTCGATGCCTATGGGATTGGCAAAGTAGACCCGCTGCAGTTCAGCCACGTTGAAGTCAGCAAAGCTATGGAAGAGGTTGACGCCGCGCGTAGCGCCTCCCTGGATTAGCTCTGCTGAGCCGCCGCGCACGTTTGCGTCAGGAGCAACAACTGAGGCTTCGCTGCCGAGGGTGGCATCAGGCGTAATCTGGGCGATCGCTCGGTTATGAATTCCTGAAGCGATCGCCAAAGCCAATACGAGCAGCGATCGCTGACGACTTTTGACAAGAAGCATACACAACCTGAGCGCAAAGTGAGTGACGATTGCCCAGCGCATCCTACCGGCTTGCAACACCGAGAGAAAGTCCGGGATTACACGGATCCTATAGTCACTTTTGGGCGATATCTTTGAAGCCCTTGTAAAGATAGGAAAAAATTAACACGTTCAAACTAGCCTTCAGAAACATTAGTTCAAACCCTCCTCAGCAACTCGGCAGGTATCTTCATGTAAATCAGGAGCGGCTGCCGAGACAGTAGCCACCAGGCGAATCTCGCCTGTCTCGTCTCGTGTCCAACCTTGGGGTTCAATGATTCTCTCTGGTGGTTCAGCTAAATTACTCGCTGGTTGACTACCCCCCAAACTATCCTGCTGTAGCGCATGAGGCCCCAAGTCTTCTAAAAAGCCCTCTTCCTCTAGCCGCTGACTGGGGTCGCTGGGCAGTCCCCCCTGCCCCGTCACCACGAACTCATTCCTCTCGCTCCGTCCTAGCGCCTGACAACTGCGATCGATCAGCCCGGTGGGGTCACTCAGGTCAATCGGCAGCTCGGCCAACCCTTCATCGGTAACGAGATCTGGCAATGACGTATTGCCAGATGTCCCGGAGGCAGAATCTACCGAGATGTCCACCCGACCATTGCCGCGAAACTGAGCAAAGCTGCCGGGATTGCGGCCTACAGGAGTGGCTCGGCTATTGGAAAACAAATCAGCCAGAAAAGCAGGAGAGTTTATTGAGATATTGCCTCCCGGCCCAAATTCAGCATTGGCGAGGATATCGCTGTCTTCGATGGCGACGAAAGCGCTGGAGCTGATATCAATATTGCCGCCGCCCCCGGTGCTGTCAAAAACGCTAGAGCTAACGAGACTACCGCGATTCAGGAAGAACACGCCTGCATTGACGCCGATATTGCCGCCCCCAGCCCTATCTGAGCTAGCCGAAATCTCGCCGCCGCTGGCAGTGAGCGAATTGTTTACTTGAATATTGATTCCTCCAGCAGTACCTTGTCCCTGGGCACGACTAATAACCCGTCCAGTATTAGCAATAGTTAAGTTATTAGCTTGCAGGTTTACTTGCCCGCCGTCGCCGTCACCAAAGGCAGCGGTAGCGACTTCGGCTCCGTTACTGACTGTAAAATTGCCAGTCGTGACGCTGATGTTGCCGCTATTTCCTTCGCTGCCTAACTGACCTAGGGTCGAAATCTTGCTGGGAACGACGCCGCTAAAGTTGGGATCATTGACAATAATATTGATACCGAATTGCCCTGGCAGCTGACTCGGATCAACCTCACCGTCGCTAAAAATAACCCTTGCAACTGGATTGCTAGCGATCGCCGCTTCAAGATCTTCCAAGGTAATTGGTTCTGAGGTCCCTGTGAGTTCAATAGACTCAGAGGCCACCACGTTCACGTTGCCACCGGCCCCTGTTCCGGTCGTGCCTGCTTCAATGCCGCCGCCATCGCGGACTGTGAGCCGACGAGTGTTTACAGACACATCTCCTGCCGGAGCAGTGCCAATCGTTGCGGTTACCAGGGAACTATTGACTAGCTCAACAGCGTCGGAAGCTGTCACGTTTAGGCTGCCCCCTGGTCCCGTGCCGACGGTGGCGGCGGAAATCTCGCTCCCTGAGAGTCTGAGCAGTCGAGTATTTAGGTTGAGGCTCCCCCCCCTGCCGGAGCCAAAGGTATCGGCAGAAAACTGACTACTGTTGGTGATTTCGACTAAGTTGCCAAAGCGGGCAGTGATGTCACCTGCATTTTCAGAACCGAGGGTTGACGAGTTGATGATGGAGCCGTCTCGGATGAAGAGGCGACGGCCTGTGAGGGTGATGTCACCAGCGGCTCCGGCGTTTAGAGAGGTTGTACCAATGCCACCGCTGTTGGCGACAGTAATGCTATCAGCGACGTTGATCGTTAAGGCTGCGCCTACACCATCGCTAATACTAGAGGCAATAATTTGAGCATTGTCACGCACCAATAGCTGCTCAGCCGTGAGGGTCAAATCGCCTCCTGCCCCACTGCCTGCTGTATTGGAGGCAATCTGCCCGCCATTCCCTACTTCAATTGTCCCAACTACGTTAATATCAGCCGTTCCCGCAGCACCAGAACCCGCGATCGCATTATTGATAAAGCCACTATTAAGGACTTGTAGACTGCCTGCCTCTAGCTGCAAGTTGCCGCCGATACCTCCAGTTGTCAAACCACCTGTATACAGCCCGCTGGGAATATTAGTGGTCGATGAGGGGCCATTAACCAGGGTGTAGTCAGGAAACAGAGACTCATCAACCGCCGTTAAAATTGTGTCGGCAACGTTAGCGGTATTGACGTTGTTGGCTAGGCTACCGCCTGTAGCTATGGCGATCGCGCTAGCCTGACCATTGGCATCAATGCCAGTACCTGAACTAAGGGTATTGATAGCAGCAACCTGAATATCGTTCGTTACCAAAGCATTAATAGCTTCAGTCTGATCAACAGTTGTTGTGTGTGAAACAGCATCACCAAACCAGATAATGACCCGTTCAGCATTATTTCGCCAGCCAGTAGCTTGATTAGTTGCGATACCCGGATCCGTACCTCCTATCGCATCTGTTGACGCCCCTGATGTTGCAACCTGTTGTAAAGCAAAGAAATTGCCCTCCGGTCGGTCTCCGCCTCCAAAAGCAGACCAGTCATTAATAGCTGTTTGAGCTTCTGATGCGCTTTCGGTAATAGACTGTTGAAGTCTATAAGGAGTCGTTGAAGAGGAGCTTTCACGAGGATCGCGCTGATATTGACCGACACCAAAATTGACACTGACCTCGCTAAATCGCGGGTCGTCCCCAGCCAAAGCAGTCAAGACATCAGATGCATTGCTTCTGACCGCTGTGATAATGCTTCTCATACTGCTGGTATTGTCTGCCAGGAAGAAAACATCTACAGTGCCTACCACTGGCGGCGCTTGAATGTCCGCATCAGGCAAAGTTTTATCGATCGCTGGCCCGGAGATTAGCACATTATCTCGAACAGCTAAATTTAAGTTGCCAGCACTCCCTTGAGCCTCTAAATCGCCGTCTACGCCAATCTGAGTAGAGATCATGCCGCCGTCAATCAGCGATAGGGAACCCGCCTGTAGATCAATATCGCCGCTCCCCCCCGTCCCTCCTGACAGCACAGAATTAATAATGGCGCTGTTGGAACCACCGCCAAAGCCATCAATCACCACTTCATCTCGGACACGGATGTTGATTGCGCCCGCATTTCCCGTGCCGCGAACGCCGTTATAGATACCAGCCCCATTGGTAACTGCCAAAGAACCCGCCCGAATATTGATATCACCGCTGTTGGCTATAGCCCCTGGTTCCACCAAGCTGACAATACGGGTATTGGTGCCTCTTAGCGTTAAGGCACCGCGCAGATTCAGATTAATATCCCCCCCCAAGCCAGTACCTCGCGTGCTGGTGTCTAGCTGAGTACGGTTATTCATCGTTAAGCCACGAGCCAGAACGGTGATGTCTCCGCCCGCGCCATCCCCGTAAGCACGGGTCTGAATTAAAGACCGTTCCGCCAAGGTGACATCGCCTGCTGCAATTAAATTTACATCCCCCGCTGCGCCTACTGTATCAGGCCGACCATTCGTGCGAATGGCTCCGTAGCTATTGAGGGTAATGTCGCTGCGTGAGTCGATTACCACGTCGCCGCTGCCGCTAGCATTGCGGGTATCAATGCCTCGAACAGAAATAGCTCCAGCCAAATCATTAGGTCGATACTGATTACTCAGAAACACCAAGCCATTAGGCTGCTCTATAGTGATGCGATCGACGGCAATATCAGCCCGCTCAGGCTGATTGATCGAAAGCTGCAAACCGTTAGGGGCAGGAGAACCAGTCAGTCCAACAGGTGCGCCCACATTGGTCACACCCGCACGAATATCTAGCGTTGGCTGAGCGCTGCCGTCAATTTGCACCGTGTCAGTGCCATCCGGCAAAGTCCGCGAAAGGCTGACGGTCTCCCTTAAAAAGTTGGCGCTGTCAACGCCGTTAATAATCACATCCCCAATCGTCACTGAGCCTCTAGCCAGAACGTGGAGCGACGCCCCTTCATAGCGGCTAAAGCTGACATCTCCTCCGGCTCGAATCACCGGGTCATTCGGACTCAGCAAACTGTTAGCGCTGCCGTCTAGCTGCTCTACCCGGAAGCTGCCACCGCTCCAGAAATAAGCATCACCAATCACCGGACTGCCTGAACGCAGAATTAGGTCACTGCCCGCAAACAAACCACTCTCAGGATGAGCCAGCGTAAAGATGTCAATCTGCTCGTTGCCCTGTATCTCTAGCTCCCCCCCTGCTGCTGCGATGAACGGACTAGCCACACTGTCTCGGATCTGCGCCCTCTCCTGAGCTTGCAGAACCAGATTCCTGCCAGCAGTCAGCTCGCCGCTCAAGTCCAGATTCACTCCGTCTAGCCGCAGGTCTTGCCCCGCTGCCAGAACTGCCTGAGTGCGAATCTCACCGCGCTGAGCAGCACTGTACTGCAAGCCAGGGGTGAGGCTGACGGTGAGCAGCGTCGGTACAGTTGGGTCGGTGGCGCTGAAAAGCTGACCGTTGAAGTCAAAGGCAGCGGCAGTGCTGGCGACAAAAGAACCTGTGATGTCAAGCTGAGCATTGGGGCCGAAGACGATGCCGTTGGGATTGAGCAGAAACAGGTTGGCGCTGCCGTCTACACCGAGGGTGCCGAGGATGTTAGAAGCGCTGCTGCCGGTGACGCGGCCCAGGATATTCTCAATGCCTATGGGATTGGCGAAGTAGACCCGCTGCAGTTCGGCCACGTTGAAGTCAGCAAAGCTGTGGAAGAGGTTGACCCCACGCGTAGCGCCTCCCTGAATTAGCTCTGCTGAGCCGCCGCGCACGTCTGCGTCAGGAGCAACAATTGAGGCTTCGCTGCCGAGGGTGGCATCGGGCGTAATCTGGGCGATCGCCCTCTTCTCACTTACCAAAGCCGTGAGCACAGCAAAAAACAAGACTGCTAGCGATCGCGGCTGCATTTTTAAGATAAGCATTAACTACTGAGATGAGACATCGCAAACCAGAGCGCGATCGCCTTAAGCAAGCAGCGCCCTCTAGTTCAATCGAAAAACGTCCGGGATTACACGGATAATAACTTCGCTTTCGGGATATTTTTTTGAAACTCTTATAAAGATGTACCGAGAAACAATAAGTTCTCAAAGATTCACTCAGAAGCTGTCGTTGCTGGAGTGCGGCAAGTATGAGCGACTAGATGAGGCCATGCGATCGTCTGACTACCTGCAACTAGGCGGATCGTTCCCGCCTCATCTCGCACCCAGCCCTGCGGTTCGATAATAATTTCAGGGTCAAGACCTGCAGCGGCGATCGCCCTTGGTTCAGCTTCAGAACGGTTCATCTCTGGCTGGAGTGGTATGGGCCCCAAATCGGCTAAAAAGCCTTCCTCCATAAGTGGCTGAGCGGGTGAAGCTGGAAGACCGCCATATCCTGTAATCACAAAACTGTTTTCGTCGTTACGGCCCTGTAGTTCACAACGGCGATCAATCAGACGGGTTGGATCTACAAAGTCCAGCACCGGAAACTCGTCAACATTGCGGCCTTGCTGCAGCACGTCAAAGCCGCCATCGATGCCCAGAGGCGTGGCTGAGGTAAAGTCACTTATCGGTGTGCGCACTCCCTGAAAAGCGCGAAAGCCAAAAATTCGAGCTGCCTCAGCCGTAATATTGCCGCCCCTGCCCAGCTGAGCATTGGCTACCACGTCGCTATTTTCCTCTAGCACTGCGACAATCAAGCCGTCTACCGTTAGAAAAATGTTGCCACCGTTAGCGGTGCTAAAAGCTTCTGCTGAAATCTCACTAGCATTGCGCATCCCAATGGAGCCATTAACTTGCAGATCAATATTGCCGCCATCGCTTTGCAATGTATTGGAACGCAGTTGTCCTTGATTTAGGGCAATCCCCTCAGTGGTGACTGCCAAATCTCCAGATCTGCCTGTCCCGGTTCCGCTGACCGTGATTTGTCCTCCTTGAGCGACCTGTAGGCGATCTGTGTTGATGGCAATGCCTCTGGCATCCCCAGCACCGCGACTTTCAAATCTCAGCGCTGAGTCGGTTCCTTCTACAATTACAGCGTCTTCTGCATCCACATTGAGCAAGCCACCTTGCCCTTGATTAAATGTGGTAGCCGTAACGCGCCCGCCCTCTCTGACGATGAGCTGCTGAGTGTCGATGTTTAGCTCCCCTGCATCGCCGCCGCGCTGGGAGTCAAAAAGGAGTTGACTGGGGGTGCTGCCGTCGGTTGATGTGCCTATCACTTCAACTAGCTCAGCGTCGTTAACTGTTAGGCTGCCCGCTTGTCCTGCTCCCTGAGATTCGGCGGAAACTCGGCCTCCGTTGCGAATGGTTAAGCGATCGGTTGTGATGTTAATAGATCCTGCATTAGCGATATTTTGACCTTCAGCACTCGTGTAAATACCGCTAGATATGGTCGAATTCAGCGGGGATGTGCCTTCAACAGTGACAGAGTTGCTAGCACTGATTGCAACTTCGCCGCCATCGCCAGAATCAGACGTAGCTGCCCCAATCCGAGAGCCAGAGGCAACGGTCAAATCATCTACTTGCAGGTCAATTTGGCCTGCATTGCCATCATTTACGCTGTCTGCTGCAATGCCAGAACCGTTGCGAAAAATAGCTTGGGGAGTTTTTATCTGAACATCACCACCGTTACCTACGCCGACAGTCCCCGTAGCGATCGCGGCAAATCCATCAAGTTGAACTGAATCTGTTGCAGCAATTTTTACCAAGCCGCCTTCACCTAAACCAGAGCCAACGGAGCCAGCACTAATTCCAGCGCTATCTCGTATTGTTAGCACCTGAGTTTTAATATCAATGTCACCAGCTTTGCCTGTACCGTTAGTCGCAGCAGTAATCCCGGTTCTAATACTAATTACTCTTTGGGCTAAAGCTACACCCAGGGGTTCAGTCAGTGCCGGATTAAGAGATGGGTCAGTTTGATTACCTGTAATCTCAACGGAGCGTCTAGCAATAACGGTAATATCACCACTGCTACCGCTGCTGAACGAATCTGTAAATGTAGCGATGCCAGCCCGCGTTTCGGTAGCTGGGTCAGCTAAATTTTGCATTTGCAGCCGTTCTGTCTCGATTATCACGTCACCTGAACTTGCCGTAAACAAGTTAGAAGTACCAATGGCTGTACCTCTAGCCGCTATGAGCAAAAGATTGGTTGTTGTAGTGTTAACAGGCTTAATAGGCGAATTGAGAACATCATCATTGATTACAGCAACTCGATTAGCACTGCGAATCCAAACAGTTCCCCCTTTACCAGAACCGGTACCACTGAAAGCAGCGGCAGTTGCTACTAATCCTCCATTAGCAACAATGACATCAAAAGCAGACAGTTCAATATCACCAACATCAGGGGAATCAGCATCTACCGAAATGCTGCTGATAATGCCACGGTTGACAAGAATCTGGCGATCGCTCTCTAAAGTTACTTGACCGCCCGCTGCCCCAATCGTTTCAATTGTGGCCCCTGGATTCAAAGTAATATCTTCACTTGCTAAAAAAGTAATAGCCCCGCCATTGCCGCTAGTTGGGACTGGCCCAATTGGAAATCTTGCAAACCTCTCTATCGCATTATTGGAAGTGTTTATTGTTCCGGTTAGATCAATAGCCCCGCGTGAGTCTATCAGCACCTCACCGGCATTACCGCTGTTGACGCTCACATCAATATCTTCAATTTCAATATTGCCCGCTAAGTTATTCGGCTGATATTGATTACTCAGAAACACCAAGCCATTGGGCTGATTTATAGTGATGCGGTCAACTAAAATATCTGCACGTATAGGCTGCTGGCTGGGCGTTTGTAATCCGTTAGGTATTGGTGTACCTGCTATGCCCGGTGGTGCACCCATATTGGTCACACCCGCCCGAATGTCGGCTACCGGGCGATCGCTGCCGTTAACTAGAACTGAATTAGTACCATCCGGCAGTGTCCGAGAGAGCGGCACCGTCTCATCTGGAAAACTGGGGTCGGTGCCATTGATGGTAATGCTGCCGATGTTGACAACCCCACCCGCCACTACTCGCAGCGAGCCACCTACATAGCTGGTAAACGTCACGTTGCCGCCTGCGGTAATCACCGGGTCATTCGGACTGAGCAAACTGTTAGTGCTGCCGTCTAGCTGTTCCACCCGAAAGCTGCCACCACTCCAGAAGTAAGCATCACCAATCACCGGACTGCCTGAACGCAGAATCAGGTCGCCCCCTGCAAACAAACCGCTCTCAGGATGAGCTAGCGCAAAGATGTCAACCTGCTCGTTGCCCTGTATCTCCAACTCCCCCCCCGCTGCCGCAATGAACGGACTAGCCGCACTGTCTCGGATCTGCGCCCTCTCCTGAGCTTGCAGAACCAGATTCCTGCCAGCAGTCAGCTCGCCGCTCAAGTCCAGATTCACTCCGTCTAGCCGCAGGTCTTGCCCCGCTGCCAGAGCTGCCTGAGTGCGAATCTCACCGCGCTGAGCAGCGCTGTACTGCAAGCCGGGGGTGAGACTGACGGTGAGCAGCGTCGGTACAGCCGGGTCGGTAGCGCTGAAAAGCTGACCGTTAAAGTCAAAGGCAGCAGCAGTGCTGGCAAGAAAAGAACCTGTGATGTCGAGTTGGGCATTGGGGCCGAAGACGATGCCGTTGGGATTGAGCAAGAACAGGTTGGCGCTGCCGTCCACGCCGAGAGTGCCGAGGATGTCAGAAGCGCTGCTGCCGGTGACGCGGCCCAGGATATTCTCGATGCCTGCGGGATTGGCAAAGTAGACCCGCTGCAGTTCGGCCACGTTGAAGTCAGCAAAGCTGTGGAAGAGGTTGACCCCGCGCACCGCCCCGCCTTGGATGAGGTCTGCTGAGCCGCCACGCACGTCTGCGTCAGGAGCAACGACTGAGGCTTCGCTGCCGAGGGTGGCATCGGGCGTAATCTGGGCGATCGCCCCGCTGCCCCCAACTAAAACTGCCGCCACACCAAACCGCAACGCGACTTGAAGTCGCATTCCCTGTTGGTAAATGCCCATAACGTTGAGATCACCCTAATGAGTAGGAAGTCAGCGATGCAATGGCCTCAGGCCGTCTACGAGCTGCTTAATGATGGGCTACAGGGAATGCGTATCCGCATTATCGCGGAGATACTTTGTAGGTTCTATAAAGAAGAGATAAAGTTTATGTGAAAATGCGGGATTAGAATAAGGTACCCGTCAGCGTAAATAGGATGCCGTTTTCCTGCAGAGAGTCGCCGTCGGCATTGTCCTCAATGAGGGGAATACCCCAGTCCAGCCGCGCCGTAACCCGATCGCCTGCTTGCCACAACAGTCCAATGCCTACAGACGCCAGTTCATCGGCATCCGGTGCAGGGCGATCGCCCCGGTTCCAGGCCAGCCCATAGTCTACAAAGGGCGTTAGCTGCACTAGGCTTTCCCATTCCGGAATTCGTAAAATCGGCAGCCGCACCTCTAAAGAGGCAAATAAGCCGCTATCGGCTGTGGTTCTATCTTGGCGGTAGCCCCGCACGCTGCCCTGACCTCCGATCCGAAACTGCTCTAAAGAGAGTAAGGGGCGATCGGCGAGCTGAGTATTGAGCCGGGCCAGCAGTAGGGTGTCACGAGACAACAACTTCACCCATTGGGCCTGACCCTGCCAGCTAAAAAAGCGGCTATCGGGCTGGTCATTGTCGTTGATCGTTGCTTCAAACCAGTCGATACCGAGATTAAACTGCGATCGCAGGGCAATCACTTGATCAACCTGTCGCTGTGTCCATTCTTGGCTGAAGCGTAAGGCCGTAATTTGTATTTCTCCACCCGCATCAGCCCCTGGCGTGGGAAATCCCAGGCGATCGGTACCCGGTAGCTGAAACGTACTGCGGCTGACATCATGGGACAGCGTGAGTCCCAAAGCAAATTCTTGGTTGGGGGTTTGTAAGACAGGCTGGCGCAGCGTCAGCTCAATCGCTTCTGAATCAGACTCAATATCGAGAATCTCGAAGTCGTCTTCAATAACGCGGCTGTCACTGGTGCTGTAAAGCAAACCGATGGTGCCGTTATAAGGATTGAAAGGCACCGTATAGCTCAAATCCCAGGCATCGCTGCCGTCAGTTTGGCTGTAGCCCAGCACTAAGCGATCGCCTAGCCCTACCAGATTGCCTTCGCTAATCTGCGCCCGCCGCCGCAGCGTACCTACCGTTGGCGATCGCCCATTATCGACCGTCAGCTCACCCCGGGTACTGTCAGCTTCAACAACGCTAACGGTCAAAAGGCTGCCGCCTGTCTGTGTCCCTGCCGCCAAATCAGCCGAAAGAGACTCAATTAACGGATCGATTTGTAGTAGCTGTAGTCCTTCAATTAACTGATCTACGTCTAGAGGTTTGCCTGCAGCTACTGCAATGCGGCTGCGCACGTAGTTAGGATTGAGATTTTCTAACCCTTCCACCACGATTTCTTCCAGTTTGCCTTCCACAACTCGGATCTCCACCACGCCGTCAGAAATGGTTTGATCCGAGGGAATAAAGGCACCGGAGGTAATATAGCCTGCTTCCACGTAGAGCTGGGTAATGGCGGAACGAGCTTCAAACAGTTCAGCAAAGGTAATTGGGCGGTTGGTATAAGCTGCAGTCGCGTTGCTGAGTTCTGACTGGCTAAAGACCGTACTGCCCGTTACCTGAAACTGCTCTACCACCACCGTACCAGGTACGTCTAGTCCAGATTCCGGCAGCTCAGGGCGAGGAGGCAGCGGCAGCAGGTCTTCGGGGGCGGGTAGGGGCTGAGGCTGAGGGGGCAGTTCTGCTGGCGGATCTGTGAAATCTGGCAGGTTAGGCGGCTGTTGAGCCACAAGCTGCGCTGACGGTTGCCACGTGTTGACGGGCTGAGCAGATAAGGCGATCGCAGGCAGCATGATCCAAACCATAAGTCATCCCTTCAAAGCTTGCTTAGGCAGTATCCCAAAATAGCCTAAGCCCCATTGCAGCTTAAAACGGGCTTGCTGTACAGCGCTCGCTCTGTCAGGTCCAGGTTAAGCCGGGATGACAAGCGGCAAAATGCTCCGTCTGAGCTAGGGTTGGGGCGCTGCGGCAAAAGCGCTGCAGGCAGTCCTCTGACCTATTGAGGAGGTAGCCAAGGCCGAGCCGCGAGGTAGACCAGCGTGCTGGCGACCATGCCAGGCAGGACTTCATAGACATCCTGCGACCAGTGCAGACCTATGCGCCAGAAAAGAGCTACTCCAACGCCTGTCAACATCATGGCGATCGCGGTAGTTGTATTGATTGGCTGACGAAAAACCCGCACTACCATCAATGGTCCCAGTCCAGCCGCCAAAGCCGCCCAAGAAAACGTTACCAGCGTAAATACATCATCTGGGCTAACCAATGCCAGTCCCAAAACAACGACAACCATAAACAGAGTACCGGCCTTCATCAGCCAGTCAGGTCGCTGTTTGAGGGGTAATAAATCTTGGGTTAAAGCGGCTGAGCAAGAAAGTACCTGGGCATCTGCGGTTGAAATGGTGGCGGAAAACAGACCGACTAACACCAATCCCACCCAGAGAGAAGGTAGCAGCCGGGTGGCCAGTTCCGGTAGGGCCAGTTCCGGGTCGCCACCGCTGAGTTCAGGTAAGAGTACCCGCGCCGTCAGGCCAACAATCGTAGCGGCGATCGACAAAACAATATTGAGAACTAGATATAGGTTGCGGGTGCGACTGACTTTTTCAACCGAATCAATGGTCATCATCCGCACCATAATATGAGGCTGACCGATGACACCAAAGCCGGAGGTGGCCCAGGCAAAGATGAAGGGTACAGCGCCAAACAACAGATGGGTCGGCCAGGGACTCACTAAGTCAGGACTAATGTCCTTAAGCTGCTGTCCCAAAGCGCTGAAACCGCCAACTGTGGCGATCGCTGTTCCTGCCAGCAAGATCATGGAGCCAATCATCAAAATAGACTGGACTGAGCCAACCCAGATCGAGGCGCGAATGCCGCCTAGGGTGCAGTAAATTGCTACGATTGCCGCCCCCAGCAGAATGCCGACGGCAAGATCCCAGTCAAATAAAACACTAAGGGCTTTGCTACCGGCCTGAAGCTGCGCCGCCGCATAAGTTCCTAAAAAGCCCAAAGTCAGCAGCGCCACCGTCGCCGTTATCCAGCGTCCATTCTCAACACCGTGGCCCAGAAAATCAGCAATGGTTTCTGAGTTAGCCGTTTCTGAATTCTGACGCAGGCGCTTATGTACCGAAAGCCAAGCGCAAATTTCCCCCGTCAAATAGCCAACCGAGATCCAAATCGCTGACAGCCCGGTTTCATAGGTAAATCCGATCAGCCCGATAAACATAAAGCCGCTGTTGCCTGTCGCCACGGTAGACAAAGCGGCTAGCCACGAATTAACACCCCTGCCTGCCAGTAAATAATCTGAGCTAGTGCTGCTCTTACGCCGACTGGCATAAAGACCCACACCGATAAATAAAGCAATGAAGCTAGCAAAGGTAATGGCGATCGGGGCTGTTTCGGACATTTAAGCGTATCAATTAGAACATTTAGTAGTGTAACGAAGCTTTACAACGGGTGACAGATACAGCGGCAAGACAAAAGCGGGGATGCAGTGCGCACCCCCGCCCAAGCGGTTTCTAAAAAGATGAGATCCTACGCCGTTACTGGGGTGCGGGCATCACGGCTAGAGCCATCAGCAGCTAGGCGCTCGCCTTCAATGAAGGAACGTAGCATCCAAGCCATTTCTTCGTGAGCTTCCATCAGGCCGGTGAGGAAATCGGCAGTACCTTCATCATGGTAGTCGTCTTGGCACTTGTCGATGTGCTCGCGCAGATTGCGGATGATCTGCTCATGATCGTCAACGAGACGAGCCACCATTTCCGTAGCGGTAGGCAAGTCGTTGGTGTGCTCTTTGATGGTGGTTAGCTTCAGGAAACCTTCTGCTGTACCAACCGGGTAACCCCCCAAAGTCCGGATCCGCTCAGCGATCGCGTCGATGTTGAGCGCAATTGCTTCGTATTGCTCTTGCCACAGTTCATGTAGGGTACGGAACTGAGGACCAACCACATCCCAGTGGTACTTCTTGGTCTTAATGATGAGCAGGTATGCGTCTGCCAGGTCGCGATTCAACAAATCGTTAACGCCATTGCGTTGTTCTTCTGTGAGGCCAATGTTAATGCTTTTCATAGAAAATATTCTTTTGACTGCTCTTTCTATTAAAGAAATTTTATTGATTTGAAACATCCTTCAGGAGACAGAGCCTACTTTGAAAGCAGGTCTAAACCCTTCAGTTAGTTTTCTAACAGATTAAAGTAAATGATTTCTTTCTTTGGGTAGATGTCGCAAATAGAATTTTTTCTTGATGACTCTTTAGAAAAGCTTTTACTAGAGATTAAGCTTTGTCGCTTAGGCCAAACTGATTGAGCGAAGAATGATTGAGCGACCTGGCTTGAGCCAGCAGATTCTTGCTGCTAAGGGCTTTGCGCATTTAGCAAACAGCCTTTTTCTGAACGGCGGTATAGCGATAGATGTTATTAACCATACATTTTTCCGCTCAACCTCTGCTCCAATTGCTAATTGACCTTTTGATAGATTTAAAGGCGATCGCTTCGCTCAAAAATCTAAATACCCTACTCCGCAATCTTTCAATAAAAGAGCTTCTCAAAGCTGAATAAAATTGTTATTGACGCTAAATTACGAGAAGACAGTAAGAAGTCCTTAAAAATCGGAATTAGCAATGGTTACTATACAAGCAACCGATACCTATCCGCTCTCTGCTGAAGCGCTACAGCAGATGAATGCCTACTGGCGAGCGGCCAACTATTTATCTGTCGGTCAAATTTATTTATTAGATAATCCGCTGCTGAAAGCCCCCCTGCAGCAAAGCCACATCAAGCCGCGTTTGTTAGGCCATTGGGGAACCACACCAGGACTTAACTTCATCTATGTTCACCTCAACCGGGTGATTAAAGCGCGTGACCTCAGCATGATTTACATTGCGGGGCCGGGGCATGGTGGCCCTGGACTGGTGGCAAATACCTATTTAGAAGGCAGCTATAGCGAGCACTATCCCAACATTGCCGAGAACGAAACTGGCATAAAACGCCTGTTTAAGCAGTTTTCTTTTCCTGGCGGCGTCCCTAGCCACGTGGCACCTGAAACGCCCGGATCGATCCACGAAGGCGGCGAACTGGGCTATTCCCTTTCTCATGCCTACGGTGCGGCCTTTGACAATCCCGATCTAGTGGTCGCCTGCGTCATTGGTGACGGCGAGGCAGAAACCGGACCACTGGCGGCAGCTTGGCACTCCAATAAATTTCTCAATCCGGCCCGTGACGGGGCAGTGCTGCCGATTTTGCATCTCAACGGCTACAAAATTGCTAACCCGACGCTGATGGCCCGCATGAGCCATGAAGAGTTAGAAAGCCTGTTTGTCGGCTATGGCTACAAGCCCTATTTCGTCGAAGGCTCCGAGCCAGAGAAAATGCACCAGGCGATGGCACGGACGCTAGATGCAGCCTTGGAAGAGATTGAAGAAATTCAGCGCTCAGCTCGTGAGGGCGATGAGGTGCAGCGACCGCAGTGGCCGATGATTGTGCTGCGATCGCCCAAAGGTTGGACTGGCCCAGAGTCAGTTGATGGTAAGAAAGTAGAGGATTTTTGGCGATCGCACCAGGTTCCTATTTCTGGCATCGCTAAAAATTCTGACCACGTCCAGCAGCTCGAAGCCTGGATGAAAAGCTATCGGCCAGAGGAACTGTTTGACGAAAACGGCCAGCTCATTCCAGAACTCAAAGCCCTTGCTCCCACTGGCGAACGACGGATGGGAGCCAATCCCCATGCCAACGGCGGCATTCTGCTACGCGACCTGAGTTTGCCAGACTTTCGGGACTACGCTATCACCGTCGATCAGCCAGGTACAACCTACGAACAGGCAACCAAAGTGCTGGGCGCCTTTCTGCGGGATGTGATGCAGCACAATATGGAAACGTTCCGTGTCTTTGGCCCCGACGAAACCGCCTCCAACCGCCTCAGCGCCCTGTTA
This sequence comes from Sphaerothrix gracilis Ecp01, assembly GCF_030405905.1. Classification (NCBI taxonomy): domain Bacteria; kingdom Bacillati; phylum Cyanobacteriota; class Cyanophyceae; order Nodosilineales; family Nodosilineaceae; genus Sphaerothrix; species Sphaerothrix gracilis. The sequence continues at coordinate 4,320 of NZ_JASATW010000004.1, read as the reverse complement.
GAAGTCACCAAGCGCACCTGGATGGCCGACCGGCTTCCGGAAGACAGCGAAGGCGGCGATCTCAGCCCCGATGGCCGCATCATGGAAATTCTTAGCGAGCACACCTGTCAGGGCTGGCTAGAGGGTTACTTGCTCACCGGACGCCACGGCTTTTTCTCCTGCTATGAAGCCTTCATCCACATTATTGACTCCATGTTCAACCAGCACGCCAAGTGGCTGAAGGTAACGAAGAAAGAGATTCCCTGGCGGCGTCCCATTGCCTCCCTCAACTACCTGCTGACGTCCCACGTCTGGCGACAGGATCATAATGGTTTTTCGCACCAAGACCCTGGCTTTATCGACCATGTGGTGAACAAAAAGGCCGACGTCATCCGCGTCTATCTGCCCCCCGATGCCAATACCCTGCTGTCAGTAGCCGATCACTGCCTCAAAAGCCGCAATTATGTCAACGTCATCGTGGCGGGCAAGCAGCCGGAACTGCAGTATCTAACGATGGACCAGGCCATTAAGCACTGCACCCAGGGCATGAGCATCTGGCAGTGGGCCAGCAATGACCAAGACAGTGAACCGGATGTCGTGATGGCCTGCTGCGGCGATGTACCCACTCAGGAAACCCTGGCGGCTGTAGATTTTCTGCGTCAGCATCTGCCCGATATCAAGATTCGCGTCGTGAATGTGGTAGACCTGATGGCGCTTCAGCCCGCCAGCGAACATCCCCACGGCACCAGCGATGTCGATTTTGTCAGCATGTTTACCCCCGACAAGCCGATTATCTTTGCTTTTCATGGCTATCCCTGGCTGATTCACCGTCTCACCTATAGCCGCCCCAACCACGGCAATCTGCACGTGCGGGGTTACAAAGAAGAAGGCACCACCACCACGCCCTTTGACATGGTGGTGCGCAACGAGATCGATCGCTTTAGCCTAGCGGATGATGCCCTCGATCGCATCCCCCGCTTCGTCTATCAAAAGGCCCACGTGAAGCAGATGATTCACGACAAGTTCGTAGAGCACAAACAGTATGTCTACGAGCACGGCGAAGACATGCCCGAAATCCGCGACTGGAAGTGGCCGTATTAAGGAAAGCTCTGGTCAAAGCCAAAAACCGGAATTAGGTTTCTGAGGCCAAAGCGAAAGCCTTGGCTCTAGTAAGATCACAGAAACCTAGTTCCTGAAATCAGGGAACTAACTTTAGCCGCTAAATTTAAAAAAATATGAGCTTGACCGTCTATTTCTTGCGACATGGTGAAACCGAATCCAGCCGCAATGATGGCTTTTGTGGTGTTTCAGATCCAGATCTGACCGATGTAGGCAAAGCTATGGCCGAGGCGTTTGCCAAAGCCTATCAGTCATTCCAGTGGGAAGCCATTTACGTCAGCCCCATGAAGCGCACCGTTGCTACGGCGACGCCAATCTGTGAGCTAACCGGACTGGAGATGCAGCTCCGAGACGGGCTGAAAGAAATGGACTTTGGCCAGTGGGAAGGCAAAGATAAACCCACTGTTCACCGCGAATTTCCCGACGACTACGTGCGCTGGCTCACCGAACCCGCCTGGAACCCACCCACCGGCGGCGAAACCGCTGTGCAGGTAGGCAGCCGCGCCGCCCTGGTAATGGCAGAAATTGAGGAAAAGCATACCTCCGGTAATGTCCTAGTGGTTTCCCACAAATCCACGACGCGGATTGTTCTCTGCAACCTCCTCGGTATTGATCTGGGCCGCTACCGCGATCGCGTAGCCATGCCTGTCGCCTCCGTCAGCACTATTGAGTTTGACGTACACGGGCCGCTGCTCAGAAGCCACGGCGATCGCGCCCACCTGCCCGCTGAACTGCGCAATCTGCCAGGGACATAAGGGCAGAGATAGCAGTCAGGGAAATGAGGAAGACAGAGATCTGCCCGAGCTGAGAAAAATCCGGACAGGCAGATTGCGCCAACATGTTTCAGCTATGACCGCCATCTCTCAACCAAACCTGCCCCGCCGCGATCGCTCTTATTAAAAGCTCCTCAAGCTCATGCACATTCTCATCCTCAACGCCGGATCCAGCAGCCACAAATGCTGCCTCTACGATCTTGCAGCTGACTCGCTGCCAAACGATCCGCCAGAGCCGCTCTGGCAAGGGCAGCTCGACTGGACCCATCAGCAAGGCAAAGTTGAGCGGACAGTCAAAACGGCGACAGGAGAGACAGAGGAGACAGTGCTGTCGGTTTCGTCGCGGCAAGAAGGGCTAGCTCAGCTCCTCGAAACCCTGTGGAGCGGCAAAACTCAGGTCGTTGCGGGACCAAAGTCGATCGCTATCGTCGGCCACCGGGTCGTTCACGGCGGCGAGAAATACCACGACAGCGTCCGAATTGACGCCGCCGTGAAGCAGACCATTGAAGACTTGATTCCCCTAGCGCCGGAGCACAACCCGCGTAATTTAGAAGGCATTGAAGCGATCGCTGGGATCCTCGGCAACGTGCCTCAGGTAGCCGCCTTTGACACCGCCTTCCACGCCCAAATGCCAGAAGCCGCTTTTACCTATGCGGTACCCTACGACTGGCGATCGCAGGGCATCCGCCGCTATGGATTTCACGGCATTAGCCACCAATACTGCGGGCAGCGGGCAGCGCAGTTGCTAGAAAAACCGCTGGCAGACTTGCGGCTGATTACCTGTCATTTAGGCAATGGCTGCTCTCTGGCTGCGGTGCAAAATGGCCGCAGCCTCGACACCACAATGGGCTATACGCCCCTAGAAGGGCTGATGATGGGCAGTCGCAGCGGCTCAGTCGATCCAGGGCTGGTGCTGCAGCTTTTACAGCAGGATTCCTACAATATTCAGCAGCTCAATCACTTGCTGAATAAAGAATCAGGTCTGAAGGGGATTTTTGGCGCATCGGGTGACATGCGACAGATTACCGAAGCGATCGCTCAGGGCCACGATCGCGCTCAGCTAGCGCTGGACATGTTTATTCACTCACTGCGACGACACATAGGCGCGATGCTGGGGGTTCTGGGCGGTTTAGACGGGCTGGTACTGACGGCAGGGATCGGCGAAAATACGCCCCTAATCTGGCAGGCGGTAGGAGAAGCGTTTAGCTTTTTGGGGCTAGCCCTAGATCAAGAAAAGTTAAAGCGATCGCCCCAAGACCAAATCATCTCCACCCCAGACTCGGCAGTGCAGGTGTTAGTGATTCACACGCAAGAAGAATGGGCGATCGCTCGTGACTGCTGGCGGTTAGCCCAAGAGAATTAGCACTGTCCTGACAAGCTCAATCGCTCTCCAACCGCCATAGCCACACCATCAACGCCACAACGCCTAGCTGTAGCGCTAGATTGGGCAATGCCGTGCCCACTTCCCGTCCGGCCAGCGTTTGGGCGAGAAAGACAAATGCGCCGATTAGACCTGAAGCCCCAAATGTGCCGTAGATAAATTTGCGCAGTCCTTTGTAGGGCGCTTTAGCTTCAGCTTTAAGCCGTTCGTATTTTTCGCGGCTCATGCCTCTGGGGGGCTGATTGGACGGTCGATTATCTGGCATGGGAATTTGTTGGCAACAAGGCTCCAAGTTTTATCTAATCAGTAAAGCGGCTTACCTGCGAGGCTGATTTGAAAGTATCAGCAGTAAACAAGGCTTCTAAGGCGATCGCTTGGGCCGCTGCCATTTGCCCATAGGTAAAGCAGTAGGGCGTATTGGGCGGTAGCTGCGGCAGGAACTGCTGCCAGGCGTAGGGACTGCCGTAAACCACTAAGCCCTGTAGCTGTTGGGTCTGAATGAGAGCACTCAGCCAGGTTTGGGCTAGCTGGGTGACGTCAGCACTGCCGCGAAAAGGGTTGCCGCGAATAAAAAGCTGGAGCAGGGTGGGTTGCTGGCAGTCCACCAAGGCTGCCCCGGTGCTCTGCGTGTCTATGATTTGCAGCGAGCCGCCAAGCTGGGCTGGCAGAGCGATCGCTGGGGCAGTGCGGCTGAGAAACCGACTGTTTAGCCAATCATCGGTCACGATTAGATTCTGTAGTGGCTGGGCTGGCGTTAGTCGGGTAGGGCTATGGCAGGTAGACTCCCGCAGAATTTCGGCGGCTAGCTGCCGCAGGGCTGGCTGAGCTAGCTGCTCTAGCTGGACTGGCGGTGGGGGGATATGCTCCCAGGCATGTTTAGAAGTCTGGCTGGGCTGATAGGGAGAAGCCACCTTGAGCTTAGCCCGCCAGAGCCGCTCTAAGGCCGACTGAATCCGTTCAGAACTCAGGCGACCCGTCTGTACCGCTTCGCAGACAGCCTTGATCACGCCCTCCGGATCAGACGGCATCAGCAATACATCCGCTCCAGCCTCTAGGGCCAGCACTGCC
>NZ_JASATW010000039.1:0-29910 GCF_030405905.1 Sphaerothrix gracilis Ecp01 | reverse complement strand
GTGTAGAGAATACAGCGCACATCAATGGTGCTGCGACTGCTGACTCTTGCTGTCAGCACTTCATAGTCCGCTATCCGTTTGGGCGGTAAAGGCTGCAAGTGCTTCTGCTCTTCGGCAAACTTCGCCTGGTGCTGCTGATTGAGCTTAGCCACAATGCCGCTAATAAAGGCTTGATAGTCAGCCGCGCTGGCGAAGTCAGTGCTGCCGCGCAGGTAGAGCGCTTGGGTGATACGGTTCTTGAGATGACCATGGGGCGATTCAATCGCGCCATTTTCGTGAGCAATCCCTTTGTTGTTGCGCGTCGGCCTCAGGCGATAGTGATGACACAGGTCGTCATACAGCCGGGTCAATGGTTTGCGGCCTTTGCCGCCGGTGTTACGATAGGCGGCACTCAGGCTATCGGTGCGATGTTCTCGCGGGGCTCCACCACTTTCAAACAAGGCATTCTGCAGTCCCTCCGACAGGGCAACGAAGCTTTCACCACCTTGTATTACCTGGACATAACGCCAACCGCTGTAAGCCAAGCGGTAATGGTAGAGCAAATGCTCAAAGGGGGTGCCGTTGAGGGTAATCTTCACACCTTTCAGCTCGGTGAAGTCGGAAATGCCCATCACCCCAGGCTCGTGGCGCAGCTCAAACATCACTTCCGGCGCTTCACCATGCAACGCTTTCCACGTCCGTACACGCCTTTGCAAGGTCCGCAGCACTTGCGGATATTGACCGGGATAGCGCTCTTGCAAATGCTCGAACAGCGTCATTGGCTTCAGCCTGGGCTCCCGCCTCAGCATCGGTTCGAGTTCTTCTTCCCATATCCCCGCCAGCGGGTCTGCGCTGGTCCGCCAGTCACGCACTCGACCGCGATTCGGTTGATGGGTTCCCGCTTCAATTCGCTGGCCGGTACGCTGCGAAAATTCCGCAATCGAAGCCGCATCGCTCTGGCTTAAACCGAGTTCTCGGGCATTCATATACACTCTGATTTGATAACTTTGAATGGTTTGTTTGGGCACTGGAGGCTTCCCCACTTCTTGGGAAAACGTCTTCAGTGTCTTTTTTGTGGCGACAACTGGAACAAAGGATAGAGAACGATACTCTCAACCCGCCTTGGTAGCTGTCGTCGGCAGGACTCACCCGCCTATGTCATTGTCATCTAATAACCTTCGGATATCTTCGGAAAGAACATTTCTGATGCTCATAAAGCTCTAGCGATAGCTAGAGCTTTTTCTTATCTTCTTAGCAGCTAGAATTCTTTGAGCAAAAATAATATTGAGTGGTGAACGCTATGGCTGTATTACTGCCTTATATAGGAGTGACCTCATGTTCCAGAGCGCTAAGTCTGATTGAAAACCACCCGGATAATATTGTTGGAACATTTTGGGTAATGAGTAAGTATGGTTTCGATACCGATGATATTCCTAGCTGGTGGATTGACATTGTTCTGGAGGAAAATCAGGCAGAGGCCATGTTAGAGGCTTTTGAGAGAGGATATTTTGACGGAGAGCATGACAATCCTCTTTATCTAGGCTTTTGTATTGTCGTTGTTGCTAATCAGACTAATCCTGCCAATCTCTCCTACGTTGTTCAGCATTTGAGGATGTGTGAAGCCGAAGGAATAGGTATTTTAGAGTTGTTAGCGAAGTACAACATTCCAGCGATTACTGAAGTCACATATCATAAAGCTTTTTTGAGCTATCGCTTTGGCTACATGGGTCATGATGAAGTTCCTGAAAAACTGCTCAAACTAAAACACTGGAGTTGCCAACTTTGGGAAGATTATTGTAGCTATCTTGTATCTGCTCATGGCTACAAAATGCTTTCTGTTTTTTGGGCAAGATAAACAGATAAGGCGAAAGTCTCCATCATGCCCTAGCTATTGCTAGGGCTTTTTCTTACCTTCTTGGCGGCGATCGCTCCAATACGAAATCACTACAGCCAGCACAATAAGCCAAAAGAAGATAAACGCTCCTTCAATGCTCGCGGATGGCTCTAGCAGATAGCCAGCAGGCCAATCGCCAGAAGTTATAAAGATCCTTCTACTTCTATAAGTTCTTGCTAGAGCGTTCTTAGGATAAAGAGCTTAGAGATAGCCGTCAGCCTGAAGTTTTTCAATGATGGCCTGCCGGATGTACTGAGCTTTAGCCGTGCCCATCTCATCGAGAATTTTGCCAACGGATTCAGGTACTTTTGTGCTGTAAACCTTCCTGCTGAGAGCTTCTTCGCCGTCAGGTTGGAAAGGTTCAAGCCCAGCTAGCTGCGATTTTTTGACCATGTTTATGGGGCCTACAGCGGCAATGTAGACCAATAAAGATAAACCTCTATAGCCAGAAGAATAACACACAAGACACTGGTAGACCAAAGTTAAGGCTTGAAAACACTGGTCTACCAGTGTATAATAGTTATAGAACGCAAGAGAGGGCACCTGCCACCAAGCTAAATGCCCTCTCAAGTGGTTGTTAAACCTGGAGACATTGTAATGCCTATTGAAGTAGCCCTTGCTTACGAAGCCCAAAAGCAAGAAAAAGCTGACACTGATCGCGTTGAATGGATGCCTGAAGCACTCAATCCTGAAGCTGCTGAGGTTGAGTCAGATTTCTATGCTCCTAATGAAAGCAGCAAGTCTAGTGCCACCACAGAGGAACTAGCTTTTGCTGCTGAATCGCGGGCGGAGTATTGGTTTGATTCACCTAACCCTGATCCAGCCGCTGATCTCGACTTTCACCTAGATGGTGAGGACTGGTTGATGTTCTAAAAAGCGTTCCAGGGGCACTCCTGCCCCTAAAGGCTCTTGTTGTTATAACTCTTTGATATCAACCATTATGCAAAGTCAACCGAAAAAAAACTCTCTTGTTCAGTTTCCGCCTCAGTCTAAAGCAGCTCCTATATCAATCCAGCCTCCTAGCAAAGTGGGTGAGTGGAGCCTAAGCCAGATTCAAGAAGCTCTGAAGCGACCACTGCCAGCAAACTTGCTCAGTTCTAAGAAACGTGGTGGCAAGCGGATTACTTTCATTCATTGGTACACAGCTAACAGCATTTTAGATAAGTATGCTCCTGGCTGGGCGTGGCAGATTATCAGTACACAACTCTCTAGCGATCGCTTGTTTCTGGTAGGCCGTCTAACAATTCCTACCAGCGAAGGCCATATCTACCGCGAAGCGACGGGAACTGAGGAACTCAAGCGCCTGAATGACGATGGTGAAGAGGTAGAGCTAGCCTACGGGGATCCTTCATCCAATGCTGAAAGCAAAGCGTTTAGACGAGCGGCAGCGAAGTTTGGTCTAGGTTTGTACCTCTACAAGGACTAGGCCGCAATTGGGGGCATTTGCCCCCTGATCGTCACAGAGTAAAACTAGACATGCAACTTTGGATCTACCGCACTTCTGTTTATTTTGATGAGCGTCGGAACTGTGTTCGTCGGGTGGAAAAGCTGCCGAGCGCTCTCTATCTAAGCGATGAGAGCTATGTACTGCCGCCTAGACCACTGCATGAGCGCGAGGGGCAGCAGGTTGGATGGACATTTGAAGGCATAGCCACGGAGATTTGCTGCCAGCTTGCTGATGTTCGCTGGCAGTTCCTAGAGATTTAGAGAAGCCATTTGAGGAATAACGATGAACTTTTACCAGGAAGAACTCAAGCAGCTAGTAGGCGCTAGAATCCTAGCAGCCGATGTGGAAGGGGATTATCCTGACGCTTATCCTTACTTAGTGATAGAGCTTCCGAACGGCGATCGCCGCTATGTAGTAGCTCAAGCGGACGCGGAGGGTAACGGCCCAGGCTTTCTGCGTGTGGCTACTGCAACTGCTCAGTAATTTAATGAACGGGTTAAACCGTCGTATCATGGCAGAGTACAAGTCCGGACTTGTAAAACAAGTATTGCTGGTAGAAGCTATGCAGCGGCAAAAACAAAAACGCATTGCAATAATGAGTAATGCGGGAGGAACTGGTAAGAGTACGTTGGCGATTAACATCGCTTACCAGTTGGCTAGATTAGGTAAAACGGTTTGCTTAATTGGCTGCGACCCAAATGGCTCTTTGACATTGTTTGCTGGGTTAGAAGATCCACCAGAGTCAAAGCTGACTCTTGATAGAGTGTTAGACTTTGAATTCGATGGCAGATGGCCTTTGTTTTCTGTTTGGCGTGATCGCATTTCTGGAGTAGATGCTTGCTTGGGCGGCTTACCCTTGGTAAAAACTGCTAAGCGTCTGGAACATGATTCTAAAGGAGTTTCTCGATTAACTTATGCTTTAGAAGACTATCCTCTGCCTCACGACATTTTAATTTTTGATTGTCCTGGAACGATTGAGCTATTTCATGAAGTTACGCTGACTGCCAGCACTCATCTTCTGATTGTCATTCAACCAGAAGATAAAGACATCGATGCAATGGGAAAATTGCTTGCCTGGATTTACGAGTCCCGTAGAAGACTCAGGCTAAAGCCTGCACCAAGAATACTAGGAGTTGTTCCAAACAGATATCGTAAGGATAGAGCAATGCACCGAGACAATATGGGAGATGCTCCGGAAGAGTCTTTACCTTCAGCTCTAGAAGCGATGGGTATTGAGCAATTTCCTGTCATACGTGATAGCGCTCATGTGGCTAATGCCTCTGCTAATGGCTTGCCGCTAGGTCTTTGGCGTAGTGGAGAAGAGTTGAACAAGATATTTGAGAAAATTGCTTCGGCTGTAGTTGCTGCGGAGATAAGTAGATGAGCAGAGGGAAGCGACGGCCAGTAACAAATATGCTGAAAGATGCAATGGTTGCTCAGATAGATGATGTAATCGCTCTTAAAGATGAGGAAATTGAGCGCTTAAAGCAAGAGTTAGCTTCTCAGGCTGGAAGCTGTCAAGAACTGCCTATACGCAAAATTGTTCCTCTACAACTCAAACTAAATGAGCAGGGAGAGACAATTATTGTCCGCCAGCCACGAGCGCATTTTGATTTGGAGAAGCTAGCCGATCTAAAACGCTCGATCGAAATAAATGGTCTACATGAACCGATTATTGTTCGTTTAATGCCTGATGGTGGCTACGGTATTATTGATGGTGAACGTCGATGGCGTTGTCATATTGAGTTAGGGAAGCAGTCAATTCTAGGAATTGTTCATGGTACATTGAGCGATGACGAAGCGCTAGAGCGTTCTCTCACAAGTCATTGCTTGCGAGAACAAGTTAGTCCTCTAGAGCAAACAATCTCAATTGTGAATCTAATGCGATTGCGTTTAAACATGAACGCAATCGAAGTTCGCAGATTTTTACATTCACTGAATAACTCCCTTCATGGCAAGACCAACGTTCAGACTGATTCTGAGAATACCGCTGCTGTTATTGGGATTCTAAATTCGCTAGGCTTGCAGTTGGGTAGTTTGATTGCTCGACTGCCGTTGCTAGATCTGTCTGTGAGTCTACGCCAAGCCGTTGAAGATGGAGTATTAAGTCCCACTAATGCGATGCTAATTGCTCGTGCGCCTGAACAATTACATCAGCAATTGCTTGATGAAGGAAAATCTTTGAGTAAGCGTGAATTACAGAAGTTAATTACTTGTCTCAAAGAAAAAAAAATAGAGGCCAGCAAGGAACAGACCCCTATAGCCATATCTGAGGTAGCGACTCAGATAAAAACCATCTCCAAATCTCCGTTTATCAAAAACGGCGGTGATCAAAGGGTAAACCGTAAGCTTCAAAAAATCTCAAAGCTTTTATCCGAAGTTCAAGAATATCTAAAACAGAAAAGTAGTTAAGTTGACACGTTTGATATGGTCTTCTACAGCTCAATATCGGGACTATCTCGTTTTTGCGATCGCTCTTGCGTTAGGGCTTGCTCGATGCTACTCCATGCTTTTGCATCGCGGTTGCTGAGATTGTTCTGAAGTGTTCTGCCTTCGCGGTTGTATTTAGCAATAACGCCGCGACTGTCTTGAGTGCTGAATAGAGATAACTGATTGCTCTCGCCGTCAATATGAAGAGTATAGTTGTTTCCTTCTAGTCGTTGTCCTGTTGGCTCTCTCTGGATGGACTCTGGAAAAATGTCAAGTAGTTTTCTGGCTGTGGGGTATATGTCTTGTGCCCACTGACTTTGAAAGTCTTGCACTTCTTCTCTACTGAGATAGCTCTGCTTTTGGAACGACCAGCTTTCTAATTCTGGTGCTACTTCTTTCCTTATCAGTCGTTCTGCGAGGACTGCCATTTCAGTTGGCCCAATACCTCCAGGAACAGGTGTGATGTTCTGGGGGATGTCATAGGTAGATTTTTTCACATCTCCATAGATTTCATTCCCTACGGGCGAAAAGCCACAGTCAATTATGACTCTATGATGAGGTCTGAGATGTCTTTCATCTAGAATCTCTGATTGTCCAACAGCCGAGATGACGATATCGGCGTCTGCAACCTGTAGCAGGTCGTCCGGTGTGAAATCTGGGTTTCTGGCATCTAGTTCAAGAATAGAAGCACCTTGTTCCCTCAGTTGGCTAACGACACCACTACCGACAAAGCCTTGCGCTCCGACAACAGCAATTGAGAGATCATCTGAGTCTGTAAATGCAGCAGTTGTTCTCAGGATGGCATCTGAAGTAGCTGGAGTTTGAAACGGATTTTCTTCTCGAATTGTCAATGTGTCCAAGTCTTTTTCTGGAGCAATATGCCTTAAGTTTCTCCTAATGCTGATGTCCATCGGATGTTGAACAATGATGCCCGCTACTGAGGAGTCTTCGTTAAGTGCTGAAATAGTCTGAGTGAATTCTTCTATAGAGATATCCCATCGCTTAGAAATATCTATAGGTTCAATGCCTAAATCTCTAAACGTTCTGAGTTTGGCACGAGTTGAAACATCAGCCGCTTTAATTCGTGTCCTTAGACTTTCAGGTGCTCCCTCACCGGGATCTTCAAAATGAATTATGGCGACTTTAGTATTTCGCTCTCTGATTGTTGATTCAAAACGAGTTAGCTGCTGCTTAACGTTTCTAAGTAGTTGCCTACCATCAACTCGGTTTCCCCAGTGATTATTCATCTCTCCAGTTGCGCCAGTCTAACTCTCTTAGCACCTCTTTGACTGGTTTAAGTTCTAAGCTTGAAAGCAACGGGCTGTCTAATGAAATGCGTTCGTAGTCAGAGTAGTTTCCGATTTCCTCAAAGCTATGACCATTCCAAGTCAAATGAATATTCTGAAAACTTTCAATATCAGCCGTCCAAAGGGTGTCTGCTGTAGAGAATGGGCCTGCGTGAGCAAGCCAGGTAATTTCTGTTGGTTTGATGGTTGAAACTTGGTTCTTAATAATACTGTAAGCTGCATTAGCCGCTGGCGTAACTTTGGTTAGAAAAGACTTATTTTCAGGGCTGCTTCTCAGCTCTGAAAGAATAACGATAGGTTTTCCAGTCTTTAGCGTCACCCTAATCAAGCAATGAACAGTCCCCCCAGATGAGTGCTGCCAGTGAAGAATTCCTGCCATACCATGAGCAGTTTTTTCCTGGGGAGCACAATAGGTCATTGTGGTAGCTAGAGTCATTGGTATCTCCTTGATACTTTAAGATTATCAACAAACTCTTTTGAAACCTGCAATCACCTGCTGCCCCTTCGCCTGCCAGCTATCAGCTAGCTGCTGCAACTCCTTTTGGTGAGGTTGAATAGCTGGATAGTCCTCAGCATTCTGACAGAGGCGGCGCAGTTCATCAGCCCATTGCCCATAGCGGGATTGGCCGATAATCCCGGCTGTTGTCTGTACATAGTTAACCAGAATACGCGGGTGAATAGTAAAAGCATTGTGGCCCCACTGCTCAAGACACTGAAGAAAATATTCATAATCACAAAAGATGCGAAACTCTGGGTTCCACCAGGGGCAATCTACTTTTCTGTGGACAAAACCATTGCTATCAAATGGTACTTTTTGCCGAATTAGCTCGGTTGCCGTCGCAGTTATAGACGGAGAAATGAAGCTGCTTCCGGTTGCTGTATCTGAGTCCCGTCGCCGTCGCTGCTGCACCATAGAGCAATGAATGTGAGGGTGCTGCTGAAAGAAGCGTAAGGTCTGAGCAGTAAACTCAGGCGCGAGTATATTGTCATCGTCAAGATAGGCGATCAGTTCTCCGGTCGCCTGCCGCAAGCCCAGGTTGCGGGCATGGCAAAGCCCAAAGCCTGTCTTCGGGTGAGCTATGGGTAGATGAATGATAGGGAAAGGTGCCCTCAGCGATCGCAGGATTTGAGTTGTTTCTGGATCTGCGCCATCATTAACGACAATCCATTCAAAATTTTCTGCTTCTATCTGCTGAGCTAGAATGCTGGGCAGTGCCCGCTGCTGTAGAATCTGCGCTCGGTTGTAGGTGGCAGTAATAAATGACAGTTTGAGCGTGTTATTGAACTATTTTACCTTCTCTGTAGTAACTGCAAGTAGTAACTGCAAGCCTTTTCTATATTTACATTTAGCTAGCTGTTGCTGATAGGGAATAATCAGGGAGACTCTATCAATTTGATGTGAGTGGCAGATATGGCTAGCGAGAACAAGAAAGAAGAGGTAGCTTACTATAGTGGTGAGCCGATATATCAGTCAAGGCGCAAGCTGAGCCTATCAGAACAGGAGCGGCTCCTAAACTGGCATCCACTGCTGACAGGTTACTGCCCCAAATGCCAAGCTGAAATTCCTCATGCGCTAATGCAGACCGATTGGCAATGTCAGCAATGTGACTGGAGACTAGTTGATCAACAACGGGAAAACACAGTGATGGCTTCCCGGATTGTTTCTGGATCTGGAGTCTCTGCCTGATGTTCCATATTTTTCAGTTTGTGTACTGTGCCTCTTCCCAGTTAGGAAGTTTCAGTTTGTCACGGGCGATCGCTTGGAGTATTGAGTCTTTATTCGATACTCTGCGATTATGCCTGCTAGTAAGGCCGTGTTCCCTGTGGGCCGTTTTAATCTCTGCTGATTTAGCTTTCATTACTTCTCTAATTACTGGCTGAGAGCCAGCGCCCAGAAGTAACGCCAAGCTTTTCACTGATGGGAAGGAAATTCTGATTTTCTGTTCAGAGTTTTTCTGTTCATCGTTCCAATCTATGATTGCCTCAACAATCTCTTCTACATTGGCTGTTGAATCGCTGTGATCGCGTTCTAGAACACGATCGATAGGCTTGTTAGACTGATTGCCGCTGTTGCTGCTTAGAGCATGGATGCGGTTCAGTTGCAATTGAGCCGCATCTAGCTCAGTTTCAAGCTGCTCTATCCGGTCAATGAACCAGTTGAAAGCTTTAGTCAACTGGTGGGATTCTTCGCCGCCGACAGCTCTCTTTTTTAAGAACTGCTCTAGCAAAGATCTAACAATTTCGGCCTCACTCTCCTCTGGAACTAGCTGATGCATTAGTTCTAGATCCTCAGCATAAATCTGAATTTGCTTGGTTGATTTCTTTTCCATCACTACTACACCTAGGCTGAGTCTGATATCTGGAGCTGAGGGAGCTGGGCTAATTGAGTCTACTACCGTTATGCCTCTAACTGAGACATAAAGTATTTGGCGAGAGCGATCGCTGTCTTTCTGTTTTTAGTGATTCTGCCGCCGAATCGGCAGATTCCTTCCAGTTCCGAATTGTGAGCACTCCAGTTGATTTTCTGGAGTTCCTTCAGCCACTCAAAGCCTCTACCAGCTTTAATTTGCTGATTGCCAATTAGGGCGATCGCATTCATTGTGATTGCGTGAAAGCTGATAGTTTCAGCTCTCAGTCTGTCGGCCTCTTTGGTATCCAGATTCTTCCAGTCTGGATGGTGGTCTGCAACTGCCTGCCAAAACTCGATAGCAGTTGCCACTAGATCTCTATCCAGTCCCTTAGAAAAGATCTGTGAGCACTCTTTTAGGTTATTCATTGTCCAAAGGTCATCGCCTCTGGCATTCGTACCTTCAAGAGCCGTTCTGCCCTCAAAAATAGTGACATTGGTTAAGATTTCGCGGGCAATGTCACAGTGAGGATCGTTGTTATCAAACAGAGCAATTATGCTCTGGGATGGTTTGGCTGTGTGCTTATTGATGTCCAAAAAGATACGCTTACGCTTGCTACCGTCTGTATCCGGCAATAGCATCATGCCGATAGTTTCTTGTCCAACCAGTGCTGCGCCATCCAAATAAGCTTGGATGGCTCCAGCAATGCGGTGTTGACCATCGGCTAGCCAGAACTGGGTTGTAGTTGGCAGCGATAACGTTCCAAACTCAGATGTGAAGCCAGTAGAGCTATTGGACAAGTCAAAATCATCGTCGTCGAACTCGACTCCGTAAAATTCATAGCTCTCTGATTCTGGAATGTCGATCGTGACCGTGACAGGAGGGAGAACGTAGAAATTTTGTGGTAAACACCCCTGCAAAATGTATTGAGTAAGCTTCTTGACTCTGGAGTTGTTCAGAGTGCGCTGAGCCAACGATAGAGGCTGCTTCTTGCTGATTCGTTCCCGCTTGAAGAAAGGCCGGAAGTATTCGTGCAACTGAGCAATGCTCACAGTAGTCATCCAGTAAAACGAACCGGACTGCCAGCCCTGAACGACTGGCAATTCAAGCCGCTGTAGTGCGGCTTCTCCGGCTGGCTTTACGGGTGCGTTGAGTGACTCTGTAGTTGCTGTCGTCATGGTTGTTATCTACTCCTAAGATGGTTGGAACGGTGCCGGTGATAGTGGCCCATTTGAGGGCGTACTGCTCGTCTGATATTCGTTGCTTCTCGTAGGGAGCAGCGGGCATCACGACGAATTGCTCCTCGACGTAGGGAGGCTTTGGCTTCACTACGTTTTTCTTCTGTCTGCCGCGCTTGTTAGTCGTGTAGAAGATTTCTGGTTCCGGTCTCGGAATTGTCCAGAGCCGCCAAGACAGCTTTTCCAGAGCCGCTACTTTGCCGTAGCGATCGCTGAGTTCATGCAGAAAAGCTAGACTTAACGCTTCGGTGCCCTGGTGGATAATTCTATTCTGTCGATAGGGAACTTTGGCTTTGCCGTCCCAGATGCGCCGCACGCAGTAGACGGCCCACATCTTGCCTTCACGTAGCTGCTCGGCCTGTTGTTCAGCCAAATCGCGGCCAAGCCCTTGGAGTTCTGGCGCAACCAGTTCGGGCCAGTGTTGGCCGTTGAGCAGTTCTTGGTAGTAAGCCAGTGCTGCGGTGTTCTCACTTTCTTGCAGCACATCGACCACGAGTGCATTGGTGAATAGCGGTTGTCTCGTGTTCAGGCCCAGAGCGATATGCTCAATAAATGCAGCTTCTCCGCCATAATGCGGTTCAAGTAGCCAGTCTTCACGTAGGTCTGTGTGAGTGTTATTGCCTCTCTGCCGCTTCCTACCGTTGCATTCAGAGAAAGGGCAGCAGTTCACACAGTACGATTTCTTGCCTCTGGTAATACGTCCGTTGGTGGCATCAAGCAGGAAATTATCGAGGGTGGTTTCACACCATTCTCGATCTAGCTCCATCTCAATGAGCGGGAACCGAAAAACCTGTTGCCGTTCCACGCTCTCTTTGATTCGCCCAGCTTCATTAGAGTTGAATGCAATTTCGTAATCGTAGGGCTGATCGCCAAAGTTCCGCTCCTTCAGGCGGCTAACTTCATCAGCGTTAAAACCGATCTCATAAACGGGTGTATGCCGTGTTACACTGCCATCCTTTTCAGCACGCTTTGCTTCATCAGCGTTGTAGCCAATGAACCGTTCACGGGGGCTATCGCCAAACAAATGACCGGCGATCGCATCAATCACCCAGCCCTTGAATTTAAGGGTGCAAAGGCGACTAGAGCCATTGCGCTGTGGCACGGTGCCGCTCATCAGCAAGTACGGAAACAAGCTGTAGCGACCCCGTAAATAAAATCTGGTGGGCTGTCTGGTTGACGAGAGGACGGTGATTCCGTGTCTCTCGAACTCACCATTACGATGAGCTTGGATAAACCAGATGTTGTGTCGGCGGCATAGAGGAAAAATAGCATCCTCCATGATTCGTTTAGTCTCTTCCGACTCGCCGCCAACGACGGCGTGAATGACGACCAAGTTAGAGAGTGGGAAACCGCGTTCCTCATCTCTCATCTGGCAGTAATGCACTAGCAGTGCATTACTATCCACTCCGGCCCCGCTGGAGAGAACGTGTGGTTTGAAATGCGGATCAAGAGTGCTCAGCAGCTCGTTGAACTTTGCCTCCTCATAATCTGCAAAGTGAAGTTGCGGTAAATTCATTCTCTCCATTCCAAGATCTTGCATCCCCTTACATTGTTTATTTTGTCTAACTTATCTAAATTTGACAAGTTAATCAGATTGACTGACATGGCCGGGGTATTGACAACAAGGTTGTTTAATTCCTTGTTAGTAAGGCATTAGCTTGATGATAAAATTTATTTTCTCTGTCGATCGTATTATTTTTATTGCTTAATTTATGTTATTTTCCTTGTTAAAATGCTTCTGTATGTAGGCACGCAACGCACAAGAAAAAGGGAAATATGCTTCTCGCTGAGAAAGCTGCAGAGAATACTAATCAGCTCTCGCTGTTTGAATTCGATCTTTCGTCTTATGCTCGCTATGTCGTAGCTTTCAGTGGCGGGAAAGATTCTCTAGCGTGTTTGCTCTATCTGCTGGAGCGGGGAGTTCCTACTGAAAAGATAGAAATTTGGCATCATCTGGTCGATGGTGCTGAGGGGTCAACCTTGTTTGATTGGCCCTGTACGGAATCCTATTGTCGAGCCATCGCAAAAGCATTTGGCATTCCTATTTACATGTCATGGCGTGTAGGAGGCTTTGAGGGTGAGCTGCTCAAGGATGGCGCTCGAACTCAGTCCATTTGTTTTGAGTCCCCAGACGGGGCTGTTCAAAGAATTGGCGGCACGCGAGGAAAAATTTCTACCAGGCGTCGTTATCCACAGCAGTCTGGTCAGTTGCGAGCTGGCCGATGGTGTAGTGGTTGCCTCAAAATTGATGTTGGTCGGACTGCACTCTGCAACCAACGTCGATTCAACAACAGCCGGACTTTATTCATTTCTGGAGAGCGAGCAGAAGAGAGTCCGGCACGGGCCAACTATGCCGTATTCGAGCCTCACGAGAGCGATTTACACTGCTCTAAGAAGGCTCGGCATATTGCTCGTTGGCGGCCTGTTCATGGCTGGTCTGAGGCCGCCGTTTGGGAGATTATTCAGCGTTGGTCTGTAGATCCTCATCCGGCATACAAGCTCGGCTTTAGCCGCTGTAGCTGCCGGGCCTGCATCTTCAATCAAGATGCAGCTTGGGCAACGCTGGCGCTCCTAGACCCAGCGGGAACAGAGCGCCATTGCCAGCTCGAAGACGAGTTTGGCTGGACAATCGATCGTAATGGTCGACCGCTTCGAGAAAGAATTGCAAGTGCTCAGCCGTTTCAGGCTGCTACTGAGCCTGCGGCCCAGGTTGTTATTCAGCGAGCATTGAGCTTTGAAAAATGGAATCAGCCAATTAGGCCGATTGATTGGAGCCTTCCTCCTAGAGCTTACAGCTCCACAGGTGGCCCCTCTTAGTTCGTTTAGTTCGCCTTGATTGAAGTCAATATTTGAAGTCAATAACAAAGGTGAAAATGAATATACAAGAGAGCTTTGAACGATTGGGGAAGACAGTTTATTTGATTGTAGAGAATCGGGCCTTCCACGGCAGCTTTGCTGCCAAGCCAGGAGATAAAGAGTCTCTAGCTGAGCCTTGGATTTCGCAAGGCTTTCAAGTGGTTCTTTCTCGCTTTTGGTGATCTGAGTAAACCATGCTTCAACCCCCTTGAAGCCTCATACTTAGAGTGCGCAGTTCAGCTTGTTTTCACCGAATCCACATAAGAATCGAACGAAAAAATGTCGCGTCCCCCTACTTATCCTTGGCGCGATTGCGGCCACTGCTAAGTGGCTGCCAGAGTCCGTTACCGAGGCGATTGCTACCGCCTTGCCTAGTAGCTCCATGCCTGTCAGCGAACACTACCAGCTCGTCCCTGGCTCGGTTTACAACGGCGACACGCTCAGAGTGACAGACGGCTCCAAGGAAATTAAGATTTGGCTGTGCGGGATTGACGCCCCTGAGATGGAGTAGCCGCTGGGAGAAGCTTCACGTAACCATCTGCGATCGCTGATCAACAAGGGTGACGGTAGCCTTATCGTGATGCCTATTGAAACCGACCGCTATGGCCGAACAGTAGCTGAGCTATTCGTTGCCACCAGCACTGATGAAGAAATTCACCTCAACTCTCAGATGACGCTAGACGGCTATGCCTATCACTACGAGCGCTATAGCGATAGTTGTCCGAATCAGAGTGCGATCGCTTTGGGTGAGGAGCAGGCGAGGCAGGCGCGGGTAGGGGTTTGGGCAAATGCTGGCGCGGTGAAGCCTTGGGAGTATCGAGAGGCCGAGCGGAGGCGATAATGTCTTAATTTGCGGCTGTATCACTATTTGAGTTAATCACGGGAGAGAGACTGTCTTGTCTACCTTCCTGAATTGGAAATACATGCACTAAGTATAGATATAGAAAACTAACTGAAAAAGCCAAAATAAAAACGCCTAGAATTGATGAGGTAATTTCAAGTCCGGCTGGCCCTAACTTTAGATTTCCCTCTGACTGTTCATCCTTTGTAAACTGGATATACGACAAATATAGTCCAAAGGCTACAGTGCCAAGAACTATGAAAAAAAGAACATTGTCTTTGGCAAATTGAGTCTGAATTGCAACTTTTCTGTGTTTAAGACTCCATATTTTGTATTCTTCGAGTTCAGAAGCTAGGTTAGAAAATTCGCTATCTAGAATAATACTGCTTTCACTGGGTGGTGATAATGCTATGGGCGTCTCAAACTCTGGTTGCCTAGTTAGCAAATTTCCTTCAGGAAGCTGTGAGGAAGGCGAATTCGGCAAAATTGGACGGACTTCAGGTTCGGCAGGTATGTATATATGAGACTCAATAAAAGGCAATGGTAACTCTTCAGGTGAAATGCTTCTAGAGTCCAAGTCTGTTGATTGCGATGCAGAAGACTGAGATGATGATGGTTCCTCAAGAGCTCGTTCTTCAGATGAACTATTAAAGCTCAATACGACAAACAGACATACAGTAAGAATTACGCTCGTAGCGCTCAATAAAAAAACGATTAAAACTGACTGTCTGGTGAAAAGTTTGAAATTTGGTGACTTAGCCAAGATTCAATCCTCAAACCTTCAATTTTCTAATCATTCTGAAGACTTTTGATTCCAGATGGCTGTTAACTTGCTTCATAATAATAGGCCGAGCGAATTTAATAGTCTTAAAAGCGATCGCCTTCACATCTCACTCCCTCTACTGCTGGGCAACCTATAAGCGCTACCAACGCTAACGAAGGAAGAGGTGCCGAATGCGATCGCCTAATACGCTACGACTCAAACGCTGGAGTATGCTAGCAGCAACTTGTTGTTTGCTGGGCTCGCTCTACGGACTACCGGCGATTGCTCAAGAGCACGCACCTGAATGCGGCTCTGAATCTTTCAATGGTCTGCCTGGGAATACGCTTTGTCGTGTGGGTGATTCAGAGTATCGAATTCAGATGTTCGATGAGCAGCAGGGGCGTTTAGAAACAGTAATCTCTTGCGATGAGACTCCTAGCTTCACAGCTAGCCCTCTAATCTGCCAGCTTGATGAGGATGCGATCAATGTGTCTGAACTGACAGAGCAACAGCGGGCTTATTTAGAGCAAAACTTTCCAGAGTGGCTTAATCCGGCTGCAGGTTTTTTGCTGCGCTCAGCACCAGCGGTTTGCTTCACTGGGGGATGTACGCAAGGAGAACCGACTTCTGTAAATCTAATCATTCCAAATGAATAAACGACCAGAGTGCGATCGCTGTCACTTCTACGCCCATAGCACCTACCTAGTCTGTGCCCTGCATCCATCTGGCCCAGAGCGCGAGACGTGTCTCGATTTTCGACAAACAAATCAGCCGGTTCAGCCTGAAGATGATCCGCTCTCCTGGTATGACGCCGAAGAGACCTGGCAACCGGATGGCGCGGCTTTCTATAACGGTGAGTTGATTCTACAGCCAGAGCAGCGACTGAGCTTAGCAGAGCGCCGGGCGCTGCTGGACTGGCATCCGCTATTTACGGGGCGCTGCCCTGAGTGTGAGCGATCGCTGTGGTATGAGCGATCGCGGATTCATTGGGATTGTGAGGAGTGTGAGTGGAAGGATGATTCGGTGTAGATTAGATCTCTAGTTCGTAGTCTGCTAGCCAATTTTCATCTTTATCTAAACACTAGTCATCGCTCTGCGCTTTTGCCCAGAACAAGCCCATAATTACTGCATCGGGAAACTGTTCGATTAGGCGTCGCCGCGCTGCTGCAAAATGTGCTCCACTAGTGAGCACATCATCTACGATCATCAACCAAGTATTGATCTCACATTGAGCAGCCAAATCTTCATCAATTGCAAAGTCTTTATAGATTTGGTCAGCCGAACGCCCGCCACCCGAACTTTGGTAGGAACTTTTTGAGACGCTTCGGGTGCGATAAAGCAAAGGTAAGTAAATTATATTTTCAAGTCTTCTAGATACACTCTTAGCTGCCTGATCTATGCGGTCGTCGTATTCAATGTGATCAGCCGTTTTTGACGGAGGCATTGGTACTAGAGCGATAGAGCTGTGTGAATACAGCCGTAGAAAAGAAGATAGCTCATCTGCAAAAGCTAGAATAGCCTTTTGCTTGTACCTCATTCGCCATGACTCAGAATTAGGCGAAATCTTGAGATTAGCAATAAGCTGATTAGTCTCAGAGTAGTCATAACCTACCCTCGGTGTGTAAATGCGACCGTAGAAAAGGCAAAGACTTTCATGGTTTGGACAGTTGGCAAGCCAGTTTGACTCGTCAGTTTTTCGCCACCGCAATTCCTGACCCTGAGATATCGCCTGCATTGCCGAGGTGCTCTAGTATTTCCGTACCATCCTCAATTTTAATAGCACCTTTGGCTAAATACTTGTTCGGCCACTGAAGTCCTTTTTCAAAGCAAGACTTGAGGATGAAGAGCTTTCTGCCTTGCTCTATAGCCGCTTGTGCCTGTGTCAAACTACCACTAGACTCTCCAGCCTCTACAATAATCGTTGCTAAGCTTAGGGCTGACATTGTCTTATTGCGCTCAGGAAAAAACATGCGGTTTCGCCTAAAATTGGTGCGGCACTGCCGATCGTACTGAACGAAAGGTACTTGACTCACAATGATGTGATTTTTGGCTATCTCACGCTGAAGCGCCCTATTTTGTTTCGGGTAGGATTCGTGCAAGGCTGTGCCAAGAACGCCGATCGTTTTTCCACCCAACTTGATTGCCTCTTCCTGGGCTGCAGTATCAATTCCTTTTGCAAGCCCAGACATGACGGTGAAACCACCTTCAACCAAAAGCTTAGCAGTCTTCTTTGCTCGTGCGATGCCCTCTGGAGATGCTTCTCTAGCTCCGACAACAGCTATAGCTTTGGACGATAATAAGTCCAAGTTGCCGCGATAATACAGTACTTCAACTGGGTGTTTAGCATCTCTGAGTCTATTTGGATACTCAAAATCTTGGTAGAAGAGAGCTGAGTATTTAGTAAAAGGCATCAACCTTTCAGCCTCAGACCGTATTTGATGCAGCTCGCCTGCTGAAATGCCCTCTGAGTCAGCGATTGCAGACGGCAAAATATTGCCAAAAGTTCTGAAAAGGTTGGCAATCTGAGTAGGTGTTGTGTGATGAGTCCATAGCGCTTCATAAGAAGCGATTTCACGAACTGGACTAATTAGACCAGGAAAATTATCCAACACATTAGCAACCATCATCTCTAATCTCCCTCTTAGTACAAGTGTACCTGTTAAGGGTTCTAAAGCCTATCTAGGAATGCTGCCGCAAGGAAAAATTTAAAACTCATATTTTATCCTGCCTCATACCGACCAACCTTTGCAAATATACCTATGTTTACATCAGACGCGTGATGTCTCTACAATGTTGTGATCTTTCGTGACATAAACTTTGTCTTTTTGCCAGAAGGCTCAAACTTCAATTAGTGCAGTGTATTCACTAATTGTGATCGCCCACCCGCAAACAAGTGCAGTTCATCCTGCGATCGCGTCATCGCCACATAAAGCTGCCGTCTCGCTAGCGCCGCCGTTTCCGCATCTTGATCATAGCAATCTGCAAACTGCTCAATCCAAAGCAGCAGCACCATCTTAAACTCAAGCCCTAGCGACGATAGAGCCGTGATGATGCGCACACCGGGTTGATTGGCGTCATAGTTATGTTTCGAGTCTCGATCAGCTGTAATCCAGTACGGGCATAGGTAAAGCTGCTGGAGCTGCTGCAAGAGCAAGCCAAACGCAGCAGCTTCCTTATAGCCCTTCCAGCGATAGACAATCGCAATGTCAGCCGGTGAATAGCCTTCATTGTAGAGCGATCAGACTTTCTCAACTACTGCATCGACAGCCGCCGCTTTATAGTCTGCTGTTCACCTTCGCTAGCCTTTGTAGGAATAATTTTAGGGAGGGCGAGCGTCTCTAAATCAACTGCTCCAGCTTGCTTAACCGTCTCGCCATCGTCGCCACCGCCTCCGGGTCCGTCTTGCCCAGATACTGCGCGATCGCCTCTCTCACGATTTCACTTTGAGACTTCCCCGTTTCCTGTGAGAGTTCTTCGATCTGCGCTGCCCATGAATGCGGTACCCTAGTAGCGACTAACGGTTTTTCCATCTTTGTAAACAACGTATACGGTGTTAACGCTTGCACTGCGGTTGATAGTGCTACTTTGGTATGCCCAAACTGGTAAACGTTGTTAACAGTGTCAACGCTGATAAGACGTGAGGTTGTCGCGATCGCTCCTATTCTCGTTAAAGAGAGTTATTCTCATTAGCAAGCAATTTTCTTAGCGGAATCTACGGAAAAACGCTGAAACGCCCGAAAACTGGTTAAATCTAGGTTTTTATTCTGCTGTTTCAAGAACGCAATCAGGTCCAGCAAAAACTAGAACGGGCACAGGCCAAACTACGAGAGCGGGGCATTGATCCCAGTGAACTTGAGTAGGTGCCCCCTTGCCCTGAACGATTCTTGTGTCACCTCATAATGGCTGTTTCAACGGTAAGAGCAAATAGAACTTGGCTGAGAAACGATGCCAGGTAGATAAACTTTTTAACCTGGCCTATGTTTTAAGAGACTGTTGCAAGATTCAAGTCAGCAGAAAGACAGCCGAAATCCTGCTAAACAGGCAAAGGCTTTATGCCGGAATATCCCATTTTTTCTAAGTTATGTTCAATGTTAATACCCGGGAACTCTAGAACACCAAGCAACAAGTAACCTCTCGGCCACATGCATCGCTGTTCGCAAGGATGTTCGGGCTCAGATCAATCTCAGTGAACTATAGGTCGGATGAAGAGTGAAAAGCAGACACGTACTGAACTGATTGACCATCTTCTGGCGCAATCAGGTTGGAATGTCCAGGATCCCACACAGGTTGTGAAGGAATTTGATATTCTGACCTCCCAGTCTGCAAGGGTTACAGAACAGCCAGTCTCCTATGAAAGCCATCAATTTAGTGATTATGTGCTGCTCGGCAAAGCTGGCAAACCTCTGGCCGTTATCGAAGCTAAGAAATCGAGCAAAGCCGCCGCGATTGGTCGCGAGCAGGCCAAACAATATTGCTACAACATTCAGCAGCAACAGGGCGGTGAGCTGCCGTTCTGTTTTTACACCAACGGTCACGACATCTACTTTTGGGATCTAGAACACTATCCGCCTCGTAAAGTTGTCGGGTTTCCCACCCGTGATGATTTAGAACGGTTCCAATACATCCGCCGGAATAAAAAGCCCCTGACCCAGGAGCTAATTAATACCGACATTGCCGGACGTGACTATCAAATCCGCGCCATCCGAGCCGTTCTGGAAGGCATTGACCAGCAGCAACGCAACTTCCTGCTGGTGATGGCCACGGGTACCGGCAAAACACGCACCTGTATTGCCCTAGTCGATGCCCTGATGCGTGCTGGCCATGCTGAAAAAGTCTTGTTTCTGGTCGATCGCATCGCGCTGCGGGAACAAGCCCTGGCTGCCTTCAAGGAGCATTTACCCCACGAACCGCGCTGGCCCAAGGTGGGCGAGAAACTGATTGCCAAAGACCGCCGCATCTACGTCTCGACTTATCCCACTATGCTCAACATCATTCGGGATGGGTTACAGCCGCTGTCGCCGCATTTTTTTGATTTTATTGTGGTGGATGAAAGCCACCGCTCGATTTACAACACCTATCAAGAGGTCCTGAACTATTTCAAAACCATCACATTGGGGCTGACGGCCACCCCCACCGACATCATTGACCACAACACCTTTCAGCTCTTTCACTGCGAGGATGGGCTCCCCACCTTTGCCTATACCTTTGAAGAAGCGGTCAATAACGTTCCTCTCTACCTGTGCAACTTTCAGGTCATGAAGATTCAGACCAAGTTCCAGATGGAGGGCATCAGCAAGCGCACGATCTCACTGGCAGACCAAAAAAAGCTGCTGCTAGAAGGCAAGGAAGTCGAGGAAATCAACTTTGAAGGCTCGCAGCTCGAAAAGCAGGTGATCAACAAGGGCACCAACACCCTGATCGTCAAAGAATTCATGGAGGAGTGTATCAAAGATCCCAACGGGGTGCTGCCCGGTAAGACAATATTTTTCTGCTCTTCCAAAGCTCACGCTCGGCGTATGGAGGAAATTTTTGACGAGCTGTATCCGCAGTACAAAGGCGAACTGGCTAAGGTCATGGTCTCAGAAGACCCCAGAGTCTACGGCAAGGGCGGGCTGCTGGATCAGTTCACCAACAACGACATGCCCCGCGTGGCCGTTAGTGTGGACATGCTCGATACCGGCATTGACGTGCGGGAAATCGTCAATCTGGTGTTTGCCAAGCCGGTTTACTCATACACCAAGTTTTGGCAGATGATCGGGCGCGGTACGCGGTTGCTGGAGGCCCGCAAACCGAAGCCCTGGTGTCCAGCCAAAGAGGTCTTCTTGATTCTCGATTGCTGGGACAATTTCGAGTATTTCAAACTGCAGCCGAAAGGTAAGGAGCTGAATCCCCATCTGCCGTTGCCGGTGCAGTTAGTGGGGCTCCGCCTCGACAAGATCGAAGCCGCGAACGATCGCGGCCATAATGCGATCGCCGAGCAGGAAGTGGCCAAGCTCCGTCAGCAGATCGCGGCGTTGCCCCCGAACTCGGTCATCATCAAAGATGCGGCGGCGGCCCTGGCCCGCCTCGACGATGAAAAATTTTGGACTACCCTAGACCATCACAAGCTGGAGTTCCTGCGGACCGTCATCAAGCCGCTGTTTCGTACGGTGTCTGAGGTGGACTTTAAGGCGATGCGCTTTGAGCGTGACCTGGTGGCTTACGGGTTGGCCAGACTCCAGGATGATCCAGCAAAGGCTGAAAACTTGCGGGAGAGCATCGTGCAGCGCATTGGAGAGCTGCCGCTGTCGGTCAATTTTGTAAAAGCGGAAGCAGATCTGATTCGCGCTGCCCAAACCAATCGCTACTGGGCTGAGGGGGATTTGACTGAGCTTGAGACCGACCTCGATGAGTTAAACACGCGCCTGGGGCCGCTGATGAAGTTCCGCGAATCCAGTACTAGCGCTGGGCCAGTGTATCTCAACCTGGTGGATGAGCTGCACAACAAAGAACGGGTAGATTTTGGCCCGCAGCACGAATCGGTCAGCATCAGCCGCTATCGGGAAATGGTGGAAGCCGTGATTGCTGAGCTGACAGAAAGTAACCCGGTGCTGATGAAGCTTAAAAACGGTGAGGCGATTGCCCCCGAGGAAGCCGATGCCCTGGCCACACTCCTCCATGCGGAGCATCCCCACATCACCGAAGACCTGCTGCGCCAGGTGTATCAAAATCGGAAGGCGCGATTCATCCAGTTCATCCGCCACATCCTGGGCCTGGAAACCCTGCGGAGCTTTCCGGAGTCGGTCAGCGAGGCGTTTGACCAGTTCATCCAGCAGCACAGCAGCCTGAGCAGTCGTCAACTGGAGTTTCTGAACCTGTTGAAGACCTTCATCATCGAGCGGGAAAGGGTGGAGAAGAAAGACCTAATCAGTACTCCATTCACGGTCATTCATCCTCAAGGGATTCGGGGCGTGTTCAGCCCGGCAGAAATTACTGAAATCTTACAGCTCACTGATCGGTTGGCAGCTTGACGAGCGGCGACTCAACCCCTCAAAATTCAAGCCATGCTGCAAAACAACCCTGAACTCAAAAGCCAAATCGACCAGCTCTGGGATAAGTTCTGGTCGGGTGGCATTTCTAACCCGCTCACGGCGATTGAGCAGATCACCTACCTGCTGTTTATGAAGCGGGTGGATGAACTGGATCTAAAAAAGCAAGCTGATGCCGAATGGACCGGCGAGTCCTATACATCCAAGTTTGAAGGTACCTGGATTCCGCCGGAGTACCGCCAACAGGAGAATCCTGAGCAGTATGCCATCGATAAGGGCGCGCTGCGCTGGAGCGAGTTCAAGCGGATGCAGGCGGAGGAGATGCTGCAGCATGTTCAGAGTCGGGTGTTCCCCTTTCTGAAGGATCTGAATGGAGAGGAATCTAACTTCTCCCACCACATGAAGAATGCGGTGTTCATCATCCCGAAACCCACGCTGCTGGTGGAAGCGGTGAAGACCATCGACCAGATCTTCGCCATCATGGAGCAAGACTCCCAGGAACATGGCCAGGCCTTTCAGGATATCCAGGGGGATGTCTATGAAATGTTGCTGTCGGAGATTGCCACGGCGGGCAAGAACGGCCAGTTTCGCACGCCGCGCCACATTATTAAGCTGATGGCCGAACTGGTGCAGCCGCAGCTGGGCCACCGCATTGCCGACCCGGCCTGTGGCTCTGGCGGATTTTTATTGGGGGCGTATCAGTACATCGTTACCCAGCTCGCCATCCAAGCCGGAACAACGGATCTCGCCCCCGATGAAGACGGCTTCACCCGTACCTCAGTGGCGGCCGCCCTCACCGAAGACGCGCAAACGATTCTGCAAAACTGCCTCTACGGCTACGACATCGACGGCACGATGGTGCGTCTGGGCTTGATGAACCTGATGATGCACGGCATCGACGAGCCCCACATCGACTATCAAGACACCCTCAGCAAAAGCTACGACGAAGCAGGGGAATATGACATCGTGATGGCCAACCCGCCCTTTACCGGCAGCATTGACAAGGGCGACATCAACGAAAACCTGACCCTCTCGACCACTAAGACCGAGCTGCTGTTTGTCGAGAATATTTACCGTCTGCTGAAAAAAGGCGGCACCGCCTGCGTGATCGTGCCTCAGGGAGTGCTGTTTGGCTCGAGCAAGGCGTTCAAGGAGCTGCGCAAGCTGCTGGTGGAGCGCTGCGAACTTAAAGCCGTCATCACCATGCCCAGCGGCGTGTTTAAGCCCTATGCCGGGGTCAGCACCGCCATCCTACTGTTTACCAAGGTGTGGGGGCCGAAAGAGAAGGTCACCGAACCCGCCACGGAGCAGGTGTGGTTTTACGACATGGAGAGCGATGGCTACTCACTGGACGACAAACGCACCAAGCAGGAGGGCTATGGCGATTTGCAGGATATTGTCGCCAAGTATCAGGTCCGCAACCCGGAGACCGACACCGATCGCACCCAAAAGTGCTTTTTGGTGCCCCGTGGGGATATTGAGGCTGAGGGCTATGACCTGAGCTTAAGCCGCTACAAAGAAGAGGTGTTTGAAGAGGTGAGCTATGAAGCCCCAGGGGTGATCTTGGAAAGGCTGATTCAGGCTGAGGTGGGTGATATCGGCGACGAGGAATTAGCGAAGGTGCAAAGCGGGATGCTGCGGGAACTGCTGGAGCTAAGGGAGATGATTGGATGAATTATCCCGAAGTTACTCTTGGTGAACTAGCAGATGGCAAAGGTAGTTTTGTTGATGGACCTTTTGGCTCGAATTTAAAGGCATCGGAGTATGTTGATGCTGGTGTTCCTGTCATGCGGTTACAGAATATCCGGCCCAATGAGTATCTACCAAAAGATGTTAAGTACATCACACAAAAGAAGGCTGATTCCTTATCACGACATAATTACAAATCTGGTGATGTCGTGATAGCTAAATTGGGTGCCGTGGGAACCGCTTGTATCGTACCTGATTATTGCAACGAGGGAATAATCGTTGCTGATGTTGTCAGATTTAGGGGCGATAAAACAAGGATTAACCATCAATATCTATGTGATTTTCTAAATTCCCCAGAAGGTCAAGATAGGGTTTTGAGGTTAAGCAAAGGTACAACGCGGCTTCGAACTAATTTAACTGATCTAAAAACGATTGAAATTCCACTGCTTCCCCTCGATGATCAGAAGCGGATTGCTTATGTGCTTAGAAAGGTTGAGGGCGCGATAGCCCAGCGCAAACAACACCTACAACAACTCGACGACCTACTCAAAAGCGTCTTCCTGGAGATGTTTGGCGATCCA
Source organism: Sphaerothrix gracilis Ecp01 (assembly GCF_030405905.1). Taxonomy (NCBI): domain Bacteria; kingdom Bacillati; phylum Cyanobacteriota; class Cyanophyceae; order Nodosilineales; family Nodosilineaceae; genus Sphaerothrix; species Sphaerothrix gracilis. Next base: position 5,509 of record NZ_JASATW010000039.1, on the reverse strand, counting down.
GTGCGAAATGAGAAGGGATGGACGATGCTTACTGGAAAAGAGTACAGTACCCAGCTCACAGTGGGCGTTGTGGTCAAGCCAGCTTCTTACTATGTAGAAGAAGGTGTGATTGCACTCAGATCGCTCAATATCAAGCCAAATCGAATCGAACTTGATAACTTGGTTTTCTTCTCTGAACAGGCAAATGAAGGACCACTAGCGAAATCGATTTTGCATGCTGGCGATGTAGTCATTGTCAGAACTGGCAAAACAGGAACTGCGGCTGTTATTCCACGTGAGCTGGACGGAGCAAATTGTATTGATCTAATCCTTGTAAGACCTGACATAGGAGTTCTCAATCCATACTACTTATCCAGTCTCTTAAACTCAGAACGAGGCATGGCCCTTGTCGCATCAAGAGAGGTTGGCGGCATTCAAAAGCACTTCAATGTTGGTGCAATGAATCGGATACCTTTTCCCATTCCACCCATTGAGCTACAAGACCAATTTGCCACCATAGTCGAAAAAGTTGAAGGCATTAAAATTCTTTACCAGCAAAGCCTGACTGATCTAGAAACTCTCTACGGCGCACTCAGCCAAAAAGCCTTCAAAGGCGAACTGGATCTATCGCGGGTTCCCTTACCCTCTGAGGACACCGACGCCACCGCAGCCGAGCCATCCGAAACCAGCGAACCACCGCCTCTCTTAACCGAGACCTTCAATTCATTGCAGGTTCCCTTGCCCTCTGAAGACACTGACACCATCGCAGCCGAGCCCCCAGAAACCAGCGAACCGCCGCCCACAACGGAACCCTTCAACCTGCCTGCTCCTTCAGATCTGATTTCCCTCAATTCCGCCGAGGGTCGTCATGCCCTAATGAACCAATGGCTAGAAGTTTGGCTGGCCTACTTTAACAATGCCCCCTTCTCCCCCCAGCTATTTATCGAAGCCGCCCAGCAGCGCCTAGTGGAGTTAGCCGATGAGGAAGACCTGCCCGAATGGAGCATAGCCGAATACAACTCCGTTCAAGCCTGGGTCTTTGGGGCATTGGGCGATCAGCACTTGACCCAAACCTACGACGATGTCAAAAACTGCGTTCAGCTTCACGCAGCCAGCTCCCGATGACGCCAGCTGATCCCCATTGCTGTGCTAATTGCGTGGTGCCAACATGAAACTCCTGCGCCTAAAAATCACCGACCCCCAGGGCTTTCGCAGCCTGCAAACCGGGTTTGAGCACTACTTTCGCACTGAGTGGACCTTACAAGACGAGCAAGACTTTGCGCCGTTCATCCTGGCTGGACGCAACGGTAGCGGCAAATCCAACCTGCTGGAAGTCCTAGCGGCGATTTTCTACCATCTGGAGTGCATGTACCTGCTCAACCTGCCGGATAGTTTCCGCTACGAAGAGCAGGAAAACCCCAACGGCTTTCGGAGCGAGCAGGCCAGTCCAAACGGGTTTGAGATTGAATACCTCATGCCGCCGCCCCTAGACCTGACCAGCGAAGACGAGCAAGTCCACATCAGAATCATCAAACAGTCCGAGCAAGCACCAGTCTGGGCCTTGTGGAATCCGCTGCAGGAAGCTTGGGAGGCGTTACCCGCCGGGGCAGAGTTGCGCCGTCAATTGCTGCCAGACTATATCCTCGGCTACTCCTCCGGCGAGAACGAAATTCTCAGCCTGTCCTTTTTCAAAATGCGGTTCATCCAGTTCGACGAATACTGGCAGGCGCTGACCCAGCAGTTGACTTATCCCGGTAGGCCCGAATCACGCCTCGTCTATCTCGACAGTGGCTTTAGCCAAGCGATTTTGCTCTGTAACCTGCTTTTACAAGATGCAGCGACCCTGAGCCCCTTTCAGGAAGATATTGGCATCGAAGCCTTGCGGGAGTTTCGCATCGTCATCCAGCTCAGCTTTGAGTTAGACCTCACCCAGTTAGACGCCTTTGGTAGTCAGGACGACCGCCAACAGGAATCGCTGGATGACATCATTCACCGCCATCCGGCACTTGATGCGGTAGAGGCGGAAGATGGCACCCCACGCTATCGTGTCAACGTGATTGAGCTGCTTGACGGTGATGAAGATGACCCTGACGCCATCATTGCCCGCTTTAAGCGCTGTGCTACCTGTTGGTTCCTCGATTCCTCAACGGATACCCTCTATCTGGACTACTACGTCAACGACGCTACCCGGCAAGCTTTCCGCGAGAACTTTGACTTTGCCATTACCGGCTCCCCTATCGGGTTATTCCAGGCGTTTCAGGTTTTGCTAACGCTCAATCTCTACTCCGTCAGCGACTCGCTCAAAGCCGACCTGTATCAATCCAACAGCCTTTATGTCAGCGAGAGCGTTCCCACCCTCGCCGCTGATGAACGCATCATCCGCTTCAAGAATTTCTGGCTGACCAAAACTGATGTCGCTGAGCCGGTTTTGCTAAAATCCTTCTCCGACGGTGAACACCAGCTACTGCACACCTTGGGGCTTTGCCTGCTGTTCAAAAACACTCACAGCCTGTTTCTGCTGGACGAGCCCGAAACCCACTTCAACCCCGATTGGCGGGCCAACTTTGTCACTCGCCTCTACCAAAGTTTCGGTGATGCCGACCGCCAGGAAATGTTCATCACCACCCACACGCCCTTTGTGATCTCCGACAGTCGGCCAGAAAAAGTGCTGGTGTTTCACAAAACCGATGGCATCGTATCGATCAGCCACCCCGAGTACAACACCTTGGGTGCTTCCATCAACAAGATCACGATGAACACCTTCGACAAGCGCGAAACCATCGGTGGTCGGGCGCAGGCCATTTTGGGCAGGTTTAGAGAGCGCTCCAACAATGCCAGTGAGAACCAAGACCAGTTGATTGACGAAATCAACCAGCAACTCGGCGACTCTGTAGAGAAGATGCTACTGATCAAAACCATTCTCGATTGCATGGAGGCTCAGGACTAATGCTGTTTGCCTACACCTATGTGCCTCACCAAATGGAAAAGATGCAGGAATTCATCGACTTCATCTTTTTTGACGTGTGGTGCAAAGCGCCCGAAGGTGAACCCTTTAGCCTTGACTTATTCGACGGCAATGCCGAACTCAAAGAAGTAATGAAAGCCTTTCACTACTCCGATACCAAAGGAGCAGATTTCTTTAACGGTCATGTCGAACGCATCTATGACTTGTTCGCCCCGTTGACCCCTGACGAGGTTGACAAATTCAAGCAGTGGTATCAGGCCAACAACAACATCGAAAGAGTCTGTGCCAAAGATGCAGCCGTTCCCCTGGTTCGCTATGCCGACATTGAGACCACACACTCTGACCTGAGTGAACAGCTCGCCTCATTCTTTAAGGGGCTTTATTCCCAGCAGTTATTGAACCTCAAGGTTCTACGGGACAAGATTGGCCAAATTGACGACCACTATCACGAATTTATGACGGTAAACAAAGCAGGAAAATGCCCATTTTGCGGCATTAGCGATGTCTTTGGGATTTACCACAGCAAACGGGAAGCCTACGATCACTATCTTCCGAAAGGTTTCTACCCGTTTAACTCCATCAATTTCCGCAATTTGGTGCCAGCTTGTCATCACTGCAACAGCAGTTATAAAGGCACCAAAGACGCAGCCTTTACGCCCAAAGATCCAGCCGGAGCAACCCATCGACGAAAGTTTTTCTACCCATACACCACCGCTAGTCACACAATTGAAATCTCCATCGATTTCAGCAACCCAGACATTGATAATCTGACCGCCTCAGACATTCAGCTCACCTTTGGCCCTACCGCTATCAGTGAAGAACTGGACGCTTGGCAAGACGTTTACGGCATTGAAGAACGTTATCAAGCTAAATGCTGCAGTAACGACGCCAAGGATTGGCTCGAACAAATTAGAACTTTGAGCGATTTTGGCATAGAAATAGAGGATGCACTGAACATTGTACGGCGGCCGACGGCAAGGGACTCTATTGCCAATAGCAATTTTTTGAAGGTCGCCTTTCTGGAAGGCTGTCACCGCATTGGACTGTGGAGTAGTAATATGAAGTCCGATAGCAAAGCCATAATATAGGCAAAGCGTCTATCGCAATGCCATGCCTAAAACGATTGAGATTGCCCCTCATTGTCAGGCGACAATTACATCAGGCTCTTGCAAGCTTTTGGTGATCTAAGCTGGCTAATGTTCTGGACCCTAACTCTTTATTCCTTTATGCGATCGCGCTTGGAAATATTCGACAGAGATATTTTCGTTTAGCGCTTTTGAGTAGGTTCTCAGAGCGATACTGCGCTCGTATCTCAAGAACAGCTAGCGATCGCTTATCTTTTATCAAACAAAGAGCCAGCTTACTTATTAGAGAGACGTTATAGGCGATTGCCCTATGTTCGCTTACCTTTCAGCGATCGTATTAACATGTTCTCTTTTTATTGAAAGAGCGATTTTAATACAAGTTGTTTGTACGTAAATAACTTGTATTATTTAGGGGCGTTTGTGCGTATAAAACATGTTATAGAGATTCATACACTTGAACATGTTTTATTTGTAGATAGAACAGATTGTGCCTAAGATGCATTAATCAATACGCCCAGAACGCTTGTACAGCAGTAGTTACAGCGATTATGGCTAAAGGGGATAGCAGTACACTGCGCGTACAAAACACATGCGCGTATATAACAAGTTTCATGGTGCAGGCATATTTAATAACATGTAAGCAGACTGTGTATGGCTGTAGAAACTTGTCGAGTGCCAAGTTATTTAATAATATAAGGGATTAGTGTCAAGATAAGTAGTAATAGATTCTTGTAAGCTTTGATTTGCCTGTAGGATAGCGATCGCGACTGTCAGGATTGCCGCGAATTTTTTATCAATAGCCAATGATCTGCGAGATATCTAGAGTGCCTGTATTGGCTTGATTACAGCGTTTATTATCAAATAAACTGGCACAAGCTAGTTATTAAATACTGTGGCACGGTATATCATAATAAAGTGAACCCAAAAGCGTTTCTGGTTGGTAGATAGCAGCGATCGCGATTTCAGGTATTGAGGCTATAGATATTATTAAATAGAGTGGCACATGAAATAGAGTCAAAAAGGGAAAAATTGTCATCCTCAATAGAGACCTCTATCCCCGTGGAAATGCCTCTACTAGAGGAACTGCCGTCTGAAGTGAAGCAGCGATCGCAGGTATTGCAACGACTGTCAGGGGTCTCAAAACGTGAGGCTAAAAAGCAAGCGGCCCAGGAGCTAGGACTACACGAGAGCAGCATTTACCGGCTAAAACGGCAATACAAGCAACAAGGCATTGAGGGTCTAAAACGGCGTGAGCGCTCAGATAAGGGAGATCGGCGTGTGAGCGAAGAGTGGCAAGAGTTCATTGTCAAGACGTACCGCCAGGGCAACCGGGGTAGCCGCCAAATGAGCCGTTCCCAGGTAGCGAAACTGGTGGAAAGCCGCGCCGCCGAAGTGGGTGAGAGTGGCTATCCCAGCCGCCGAAGTGTCTACCGCATCTTAGCGGGCGAAATAGCCGAACGCGAGAAAAAGCAGAAGAAGC
>NZ_JASATW010000038.1:0-30491 GCF_030405905.1 Sphaerothrix gracilis Ecp01 | reverse complement strand
AGTTTGTGCCAACAAGAGGCAGACAGAAGAGAGCAAATGCGGCTGAAGCGCGCCAAAAAAGAAGCTCAACTGCCCGCCGTAAAAAGTTTGACCAACTTTGAGTTTGACCATTGCCCGAACTTCAATCCGGCCCCGCTGATGCAGTTAGCGGATGATGCCAGTTGGCTCGATAGCGCCACCAACTGCTTGATTTTCGGGCCAAGCGGAGTCGGGAAAACACATGTCGCTCTGGGGTTGTCGCAAGCCGTGCTCGAAGCGGGGCGGCGCGTCAAGTTCTTCAACGCACTCGCCCTGGTTCAACAACTACAGCAAGACAAACAACAACTGTTGCTTCAGTCCAGACTCAAAAAGCTCGACCGCTTTGACCTACTGGTTTTAGATGACCTCGGCTATGTGCAAAAGTCTGAGGCCGAAACCTCTGTTCTTTTCGAGTTGATTGCTCATCGCTACGAGCGCAAGAGCCTACTCATCACTGCTAATCAGCCCTTCAGCAAATGGGACAGCATTTTTCCCGACTCGATGATGACCGTCGCAGCCGTTGACCGATTGGTACACCATGCCGTCATTTTCGAGATTAAAGCTGAGAGTTATCGGCAGCAACAAGCCGCTGCTCGCAATCAGAATTAATTGACGTAAAAAACACCTGCGGATCTCGACCCCTTCAAAGTGAGCACCGACTGTCATTTTGATCACCAGTTGTCGTCTAGATCGTTAGCTGTCATTTAGATCGCTGACTGTCGTCTCATCATGAGTCTTGATAGGCACTTACTCGCGACGACAACTCGACAACCTCCTGTCGTCTACTCGCCTATGTCACTTGACATTTAATATCCGTTGGATGCAGATGCCATCGCCCTGGGTGCTCAGTCTAGATCGAACAACTTGGCAGTTCGGGAGCCGCTGCTACAACATTCTGACTTTGGGCATTGTCTATCAGGGCGTGGCCTTTCCGGTGTTGTGGTGGCTGCTCGACAAGAAGGGTAACTCCAATAGTGATGAGCGCATGCGATTGCTGGCGTCCTTTCACCAACTTTTGTTGCCCAACGCTGAGGTTGCCTACTTGTGCGCTGACCGAGAGTTCATTGGTCGAGCGTGGGTGCGCTACCTTTTGCTCGAACCAACACTGTCCTTTCGATTGCGGCTTCGCGCCAGTGACAAGACTGAGCGAAAAGGGGTCTCATTAGCAGCACGGGTCGTCTTTGCCCATCTTCAGGTAGGACAATCTCAGAGCCTCAAAGGGGATTGTCGGGTCTGGGGACAGTCGGTCAGTGTTGAAGCGCTACGCCTAGAAGATGGCAAACTGCTCATTGTCATCGCCCCGCAGGGCACAGCAGGAAGCAGGACTGGTTGAAGATTACGCTTTACGCTGGGGCATTGAGACGCTTTTTGGCATTTTCAAAACTCGTGGCTTTTGTCTAGAAGCAACTCACTTTAGTGAAGCCGAGCGCCTGCGTAAGCTCTTTGGAGTGCTGACCTTAGCGCTCTGTTGGGCGATGAAAACGGGACTCTGGCTACAGCAGAGACAGCCTATTGCTATCAAAAAGCATGGACGCCGGGCCAAGAGCCTGTTTCGCTTAGGATTTGACCATCTGCGCCATTGGGTCCTCAACCCCTCGAACCTCAACCAAGCTGACTTTCGCCATTCTCTGAAACTTTTGTCCTGTACTTAGGAGCGATGTCATTTGCGCACCACTGCACATTCACGTAAAACCGGAATTCATCCAACACGTTGCTGAAGCTGCTGACATTGATTCAAAACAGGTCGAGCTTGTGCATGGTTTCGGTCAGCAAGATTTGCACCTTCATCAGATTGCGATGCTGCTGTTCGCTGAGTTGCAGTCTGGCGGCATCATGGGGAAATTGTATGTCGAATCACTCACTCAAGCCTTAGTCATTCATCTACTAAGACACTACTCGACCCTAGCCCGATCCATTCCGTTACGAATCGGTAGCTTAACTCATGTGCAAGTGCAGCAGGTGATCGATTACATCCACGCTCATTTGAATCGAGATTTATCCTTGGCTGAACTGGCAGGTGTTGTGAATATCAGCCCGACTTACTTTGCCAGCTTGTTTAAGCAAGAAATGGGAATTTCGCCCCATCAGTATGTGATTCAACAGCGCGTAGAACAGGCAAAAGTGATGCTGATGAAAACGGATTTAGCGATCGCAGACATTGCCCTACAAGTTGGTTTCTCCAGCCAAAGCCATTTAACACAGCAGTTCAAGCGCCTCACTGGAATGACCCCCAAGCAAGTTCGTTAACGACTTAAGAATCTGATAAAGCATCGTAAGAATCTGAAAGAAGTCAAGCATTAGAGCTCATTACACTTCAGAGAGTAGAACGAGTAGTTGTGTCGCCAAGATTGATAGTTTCAACGCTTAATCGCATTTCTGTGGAGATGTGTGACAAGAGTTTGGAACGACCCAGACCTTATCCGTTGATGCTTCTATCTCTAATCGTCTTCTAAGCACCCACAAAAGCTAGGGAAGTTCGCCGCCGTATCCTCGGTGAGTTTAATTTTGTGCTGAAATTCACCGGAAAAGAAATAAATAATGAAACGATTGACCTTCTTTACTTTCCTGTATCTCTCGCTCGGAGTTTGTTTGACAGCGATTGCGCTTAGATACCCCAATCTGCCTGCGGGTCTTCAAACCAGCCTGTTCATCCGTGCAGGAATATCCTACCTTGCTTGTATTCTCAGTGCCTTCCCTTTTTGGCGAGAGACGGCGAGCCGCTTTTATTGCAGACGGAATTCTATGGTCATCGCACCCTGGTGGGTGGTTAGGTTCATTGTTATTTGGATGATCTAGCAGGTTCAGAGTCAAAACTGGACCATGGAAGCCATTTTACAAGCTTTTCCGTGGCTATTAGTTGTCTTGCTGCAAGCAGAACTTATTGTGACAACTTGGCAAGAGGAACGAGACCCAACATGCTTAAATCCTTCACGCTGTTGGGTTTCCTGACGTCAACCGCAACCCACTGCTTTGTCAAAGTCAAATTTTAGGGTGAACTCATTAGCTCGTAGTCAGCGCTTCAGCGCTAAAGCGCTGACTACGAACCCAAACTTCTAGAGTTGACGCTGCACTACGCCACACATTTTTCCGGGTAATTTCTTTTTCAGAGATCTCCTAAATCGGATGATGCCGGAACAAACTCACTTCAGCGACGCGAGACAGAGTCAAACATACTACAAAAGGAATCCCATGCATAAGCCCGAGTTTTTTGTCACCCCCGGTTATGGGGAATACATGTTGAATGAATTGCATTACTCCCAAGCCGTAAAAATTGGCGATCGCGTGGAGACATCAGGTCAAGGTGGTTGGGATGATAATCTGCAAATTCCCGAATTGCTCGCAGATGAGATTGCCCAGGCATTTCGAAACGTAGAGCGAACTTTGGTAACTGCCGGTGCGGGTTGGGAGCATGTCGTCCACGTCAATTCTTACCATGTTGGCGGGTTGCCTCCGGAGGTCAACGACGTGATGGTCAAGCTATATCGCCACTACATGCCCAACCACGCCCCAATTTGGACACAGATAGGAGTCGCGGCGCTTGGGCTGCCAACGATGCGAATTGAAATCCGCGTTACTGCAATAGTTCCGTGAGTGCCATACGAGCAGCAGTGCTGGCCAGTGTGCTGCTTGTGCGTAGAACGAAGACTTTTTATCGTAACAAGATAGCATTATGAGTTATCGTTTCCTTTTGTTTAGCGCTTTAGTCGTAAGCAGCACAGGAATATTGCTAGTTTCACCTACATCAGCAGAACTATCTATTAGGAATAGACCATATATTCCGCAGATTTTACAGCAACCTAACGTAAGAAATTGGATTGCCGTAGATGATAGGTCTCCAAACATTTTAGACCGGCAGGAGCGACCTGATTGGGCTGGTTTCTTCGACAGCGTTGAGGCTCAAGGAACTATTGTGGTATTAGATCAGCGCGGAGGTGCTCAGCAGCTGTGGGGCTACGACCAGGAACGTGCTGATAGAGCTTATTCCCCAGCATCAACGTTCAAGATTCCGCATTCTCTCTTTGCGCTCGATGCTGGTGTTGTTCGTGATGAATTTCAAGTTTTTGAGTGGGATGGAGTGGAAAGGGACTTCGCTCCACACAATCAAGACCAAACTTTGCGCTCAGCGATGCGAAATTCAGCCGTTTGGGTTTACGAAATGTTTGCTGCCGAAATCGGAGAAGCGAAAGCAAGAGAGTATCTGACGCAAATTGACTACGGCAACGCAGACCCAAGTACTCGCGAAGGCGCTTATTGGATTGATGGAGCGCTAGCAATCTCGGCACAAGAGCAAATTTATTTTCTACAAAAGCTGTATCAAAACGAACTCCCATTTAGGGTTGAGCATCAACGATTAGTCAAGGATATTATGATCGTTGAAGCAGAGCAGGATTGGATCCTACGGGCTAAAACTGGCTGGGAAGGGCGCTGGGGCTGGTGGGTAGGGTGGGTCGAGCGGCCGACAGGCCCTGTGTTCTTCGCTCTCAATATAGATACGCCAAACCGACTAGACGACCTCTATAAAAGAGAGGAAATTACACGCGCTATCTTGCAATCCATTGATGCATTGCCTGCTGAAGAAGATCGGAAATAGCCTAAGTGTCAGAATTGAATACTCTGTCTACAAAAGAAACAGACATTAGATGCTCCTGTAGATGCTAAAGGTTCGCTGCTTACTGGTGCAGCAAACTTCTTGAGGTACTAGGCTGCTGTTGGCGTTCTTGCAAAGCCTTATCAATTAATTTTGCCACCAGCCAGGAGACAGACCGTTCATCTGTCTGCGCCCATTCCTCCAGTTCTTTTTTATGCTCAGCAGGAATGTAAGCAACCACTCGTTCTAAATCTGTTTTACCGCCCATTTTAAGTTTCACTTGCGTTTTACCTACCTCTAAGATATCAACAATAGCCCAACTTGTATCACGCTAGGCCATGCTGTGCTAGCATAGCCTAGCACAGCAAAACGAGGCTTTAATCCGTGAACCATCAAAATTTGCTTTCAATTACCGGAAATCTTGTACAACCCCCAATAAAGTCAGGGCTTGTCTTGCTCTCCGCTAGAGAATTAGACAAGATGCGGCGGGTTGGAAAGCTTGCTGCAAATCTCCTCAATCATCTTGAGCCAATGGTGCAGCCTGGAGTGAGTACACAAGCTTTAAATGATGAGGCCGCGCGTTGGATGCAAGCTCATGGTGCAATCAGCGCCACCCTTGGCTACGCACCTCCAGGCTATCCCCCTTTCACAGGGTCCATTTGCACCAGCATTAATGAAGTGGTTTGTCATGGAATTCCGAACCCAAAGCAAATCCTCAAAGACGGGGATATTATCAATATCGATGTGACGCTGAGGTTGGAAGGCTACCACGGCGACACATCGAGAACATTTCTAGTGGGTTCGGTATCCGCAACCGCCCGAAAATTAGTTGAAGCGACTCGAGAATCGATGATGCGGGGGATTGCTGAAATCAAGCCTGGGGCAAGAATTGGTGATATTGGCGCGGCCATTCAAGCATATGCCGAGGCCAGTGGATTCTCAGTTGTTCGAGATATGGTTGGCCATGGCATTGGCAGGCAGATGCATACAGAACTGCAAATTCCTCACTATGGCAAGCGAGGCAGTGGGTTGAAGTTGCGTCCAGGAATGGTTTTTACGGTTGAACCGATGCTAAACGAAGGGACTTATGAGCTTACATTTCTCGCGGACGGTTGGACTGTGATTACGAAGGACAAAAAACTCTCTGCTCAGTTTGAACACACCATTGCTGTGACTGAGGACGGGGTAGAAATTCTGACTCTTTCCTAAATTTCAAGCCGCAATGCCTTTAATTTATTTTTTGGTTGAGAAGCAACATCGCTGCACAAAAAGTCTTTGCTACTGGTTAGTTGTAGCTATAAAAGGGGTCGGTTGGGACATCCTAATAAAATTGCGCTCGATTTGTGACTCCCTATGCCTACAAGTTTTCAAGGACTTCTAGAAACACCATAAGAATCTGACAAACTCTCCTAAGAATTTGCAAGAAACTGAGATTCAGAACTCACTACACTTCAGTGAAATCAGATTGCATTCAATGCGATGTTTATTAGGAGATGACAATGCCTTATGTAACGGTCGGTCAAGAAAATTCTGCAACCATTGATCTCTACTACGAAGATCTAGGGGCCGGTCAACCCATTGTTCTCATTCATGGATTTCCCCTCAACGGTCATTCCTGGGAAAAACAGGTTCTAGTTTTACTGAACGCAGGATATCGGGTGATTACCTACGATCGCCGAGGATTTGGTGCTTCCAGCCAACCCTCAATTGGCTATGACTACGATACGTTTGCCGCCGATTTAAATACGCTAATGACCAAGCTTGACTTGCATGATGCTGTGCTGGTCGGCTTCTCCATGGGAACGGGTGAAGTCACGCACTATCTCGGTAAATACGGCTCAGCGCGGGTGAAAAAAGCCGTGCTGATGGCTCCCGTGCCGCCCTTCTTACTGAAAACTGATGATAATCCTGAAGGCGTTGACCAAAGCGTTTTCGATGGCATTATGAACGCGATTGTTAAAGATCGTTCCGCCTATTTTTCTGACTTTTTCAGAGAATTCTTCAATATCGATGTGCTGCTGGGTGAGCGCATCAGCAACTATGCCATTCAAGCCAACTGGAATGTGGCAGCCGGGGCTTCTGCTAAAGGGACTTTGGATTGTGTCCCGTCCTGGCTCACCGATTTCCGTGACGATCTGCCTCGCATTGATGTACCTACCCTGATCATTCATGGCGATGCCGATCGCATTTTGCCGCTTGAGTCCACCGCTGCCAGACTGCCAAAGCTGATTAAAAACAGCCATCTTGAGATTATCCCTGGTGGACCGCACGCCATCAACTGGACCCACGCTGATCAGGTCAATCCCCTATTGCTCGACTTTCTTCAGCAGAAATAATCAGTAGCCTACTACATTTCTGACTTATTTCTTTAATTCACCCTCACTAAAACAAAAGGGGCGTTGCTGAATCGATGAATGATCAGGCGGGGATTGGGATCGTTCGGTAATGGAGGTAGTGCAGCAATAGCCGGATGGAATAGCCCAGCATCTTAATTGACTTGGCGTAACAAAAAGTACGCCGGTTGAGCCGTGCCAGATAGTGCCGCAAGCGGCTGTTTTCCCCTTCCACCCGGGTCATGTGCGGCTTACTCACGACATGGTCGGCGACCTCGATGAACTTGGGATAGACGGGCCAACCGTCAGTGACATACCAAAAGCACTGCCAAAACTGAACCTGCGCCCACAACACTCGAAGGTCTGAGCCGAGCGATCGCCTAGCGTCCAGGCCCAAATGCCCGCTCTGGCTTTGTCGGTTGCCGTCCACAGCCAGACTTTGTTTTTTTTGAGCCCACAAAAGTCTGCAACTCATCGAGTTGAGCTACTTCTGGCGAGGACTCCATGGGCGGGGCTTGGGGCAGTTGTTGACCCACCTGCTTCACCCAGCGAATCACCGTCGTGTGATCGACGCCATGATGCCGTTCAAGGGTGCGAAACCCCATCTTGTTAACGTAGGCATTGAGGCACTGACGTTTAACCGCATCGCTATCGCCTTGGGGCGAATAAAATTCGACAAACTGGCGGCAACAGTCTTTACATTGGTAGCGTTGCTTACCAGAGTGATGGCCATTTTTACGGAGGTTAGAGGAGTGACATCGGGGACATTGCATGGCGAAGTCCTCAAAGCGTCTTCTCTCATCACCTTAGAAAATCATCTACCTATTCAGCAACGCCACAAAAGGAAAACCCACCATGTTGAATGTAGAAAACAAAGTGATTGTTATTACTGGTGCCAGTAGCGGTATTGGTGAAGCCACCGCGAAACTGCTTGCCCAAAATGGTGCAAAAGTCCTTTTGGGGGCGCGCCGGATAGACAAGTTAGAGAAGTTAGTTAAAGAGATTCATGCATCTGGTGGGACAGCAGAATTCAAAGCGGTTGATGTCACCGATCGCGACGATGTGAAAGCATTTGTTGAGTTTGCCAAAGCCAAATTTGGTTGCGTCGATGTCATCTTCAACAATGCAGGCGTGATGCCCCTATCACCGATGAATGCCCTGAAAGTCGAGGAATGGGACAACATGATTAATGTGAATATTCGGGGCGTATTGAATGGTATCGCAGCGGGGCTACCGATTATGGAAGCGCAGGGCGGTGGGCAGTTCATCAATACCGCATCGATTGGGGCTCATGTGGTCGTTCCGACGGGGGCCGTCTATTGCGCCACGAAATATGCGGTTTGGGCTATCTGTGAAGGACTGCGGCAGGAATCGCAAAATATTCGCGTCACTACGATCTCTCCGGGTGTCGTTGAGACGGAGCTGGGCTCTGATATTACAGACGAGTCGGCGAAAGGTGCTTTGCAGGAATTTCGCAAAATTTCGCTCAGCCCAGATGCGATCGCGAGAGCGGTGCTGTATGCCGTATCCCAACCCGATGATGTTGACGTGAATGAAATCATAGTCCGACCGACGGCCAGTGCGTTCTGAAGGGAATCGTCAAAGCATAGGAGCGTTATCACCAACACAAAGGACATTGTCGTAATGAAACCATTTCATTTTTTAGCTGTTATGGCGCTTATTCTCACGGTAGGCTGTAACGCTGTCGGACAAACTTCTGTTCCCAATGAAACACCAGCACCAAGTAAAAAGGCCGTTGTCGAGGCGAGTTTTCAGCAATGGCAAGATGGTACCGGCTCTCCTTTCGAGCTTTTATCAGAGGATATGCGCTGGACGATTAGTGGCTTTAATACATATGCCGGCACTTATACACGCGAGCCTTTTGAAGAAGAGCTGATTGTGCCTTTTAATGAGCGCATAGAGCAGCCTTTGAGGCCAACACAGTGGCAAGTTTATGAAGATGGTGACGTTGTTATTATTCATTTTGATGCTGAAACAACCTTGATTAATGGAGAACAGTATAGGAACAGCTATGCCTGGTTTTTCACTTTCGAGGATGAAGAAGTGACTGAAGTTACCGCATTCTTGGACATGCCAGCTTTTGAAGAAGTTTTGGAAATAGAAGCTAGGTAACCAATGAATCGGATTGTGGAATTACACCTGAGGAGCTAGAAGAGGTACTCATCGTCCCAACGCACTAGACTCGCAGGGGCTTCCTAGGAAGCCAGGCGGGTGCCACAAGTTTTGGCTCATCGCTGTGCCTACCTAGGCTAGATTATTCATGACAGTTGATGTTAATGAAGTGATTGTCCGCCCGATTCGCCAGGCGATGTAAACCCATCATTGAAAATGATTCCATGACGTATTCAACATCACAATGCAAGAATGATTTTGAGTTTGAGGTTACATTTCAGACTGATTCTATCCGTGACTCTTCAATTAATTATGCCCTGATTGCGATCGCGCAAGGAGTTGCTGAATTGCTGAAACAATACTATTCAGTACAAGCTGATGAAAGCGACAGTGTAGAGAGTTAACAGTTAGGCGCAATTTTGCTAAATAAACAATCAGCGACTGAGTTAAAAAAGGTCTATCTCAGGAGAGGAGCTGCGATCGCTGGCTTGTGCTATGGTACGCAGGCTATTGTATTGGGTTCCTGACTGATAAACGCTGTTATACCGTGTTTGGGCTAGAAAGTATTTATTTTGCAAATGCAAAAAATATCGTGGAGAGAAGTTCTATGGCTAGAAACCAGCTCAACTCGCTCGAACTCTGCCAACGGTTCAATAAACCATTGATGCTCTCCAGTCGTCAAATGAACTGGAATGGCGTTTTGGTTGAGCAGTGTCAAAGTCCTGTTTCGACCTATGAGGTAGAACTCCCAGCCCTCTCAGACCACTGGCTCAGCTTACACCTAGGAAATTCCACTTCTTTAATTCAGAAACGGGGCGATCGCCGGCATGAATCAATCCTTCATGAGGGGGACAATCTCTTTATTCCGGCTGGACAACCAAGCTTCTGGTGTCAAGATAAAAGTGGTATCACCTGCTCTCCACTATTCATTTGCTTAAAACCAGAACTGATGCAACAGGTTGCTGAAGCCTCTGATATGGATTCAAACCGATTCGAGCTTATGCATTGTTTTGGTCAGCAAGATTCGCAACTGCATCAGATTGGTATGCTGATGCTCGCTGAGTTGCGATCGGGCGGGATGATGGGGCAACTCTATGTCGAATCACTCACTCAAGCCCTAGTGATTCATTTACTACGAAACTATTCGACCCTAATAAAACCGATTGCATCACCCAAAAGCTGTTTTACTCGCCCCCAGTTGCAGGAGGCGATCGATTACATTCACACTTATTTGAATCGAGATTTATCCCTAGCAGAACTGGCAAGTGTAGTGAACATCAGCCCAACTTACTTTGCAAGTTTGTTTAAACAAGAGATGGGAATTTCGCCCCATCAATATGTGATTCAACAGCGGGTAGAACGGGCCAAAGTGATGTTGATGAAAACGGATTTGGCGATCGCAGACATTGCCCTACAAGTTGGCTTCTCTAGCCAAAGCCATTTAACCCAACAGTTTAAGCGCCACACTGGCATCACACCGAAGCAGGTGCGCTAACAGGAAGAATCTGACAAATTAGGCTAAGAACCTGAAAGAAGTCAAGCACAAGAACTCAGTACATTTAGAACATTCAGAATAGATAGAACAGCAGGATTAATATCTCCATTGATTCTATTTAGGAGTATGCCTGATCGTCTTTCATTGGAGAAATGAGGTAATGACACAAGATAAACCCAAAATTGCTCTAGTGACAGGAGCAAGTCGAGGACTGGGAAGGAATACTGCTTTGGCAGTGGCCAAGAAAGGGGTGGGCGTAATTGTGACCTATCTCAACGGTGAAGCGGAAGCAAAATCCGTTGTTTCTGAAATTGAGGCAATGGGTAATAAAGCAGTGGCCTTGCAGCTCGATATCGGCAGCATCGAAACCCTTGATATGTTCGTGATACAAGTCAAGCAAGCCCTGCAAAACACTTGGGGCATCGAGCAATTTGATTTCCTCATCAATAACGCTGGAATTAGTGACGGCTCACTGTTTGCAGAAACAACAGAGGAAGAATTTGATCGAATATTCAACGTTAACTTCAAAGGTGTCTTCTTTCTCACTCAGAAGTTGCTGCCATTGCTCAAAGATGGTGGACGAATCGTGAATTTTTCATCGTTTCTGACCCGCACCATAAGCCCAGGACGAGCGATCTATGCCAGCATGAAGGGCGCGATCGAGGTTCTGACTCGCTCCTTAGCGAAGGAACTAGGACAGCGGCAGATCACAGTAAATGTAGTCGCTCCTGGAGCGATCGCCACCGAGGGCAGTGTCGTGCGGGAAAACCCAGAGATCAATAAGTACATCACGTCCCAAACTGCTTTAGGTCGGGTGGGTGAACCTGATGATATTGGAGGGGCGATCGCGCTGTTGCTGTCGGAAGAGAATCGATGGATTACTGGACAGAGAATCGAAGTCTCCGGGGGGCAGTCTCTCTAGTTCAAATCAACTTCAATTGGCAGAAAAATTGTGTTAGCCAATGAACTGATTTAGAACATCAGTTCCAGATTGAGCTGCTTATAGAGCCTCAAATTGACGCAACAGTTCAAGCGATTCACTGGCATGACACCGAAGCGGGTGCGCTAACACCTTAAGAATCTTACAAACCGCCATAAGAATCTGAAAGAAATTAAGCATTGAACCTCAGTACATTTCAGATAACACAACGCGATTGACTCTCCTTTCAAACGACTGCACGAATAATTGATTGAGTCCTTTGACCTAGCTTTACTGCGACTGAAATGAACGATCACACATGAAAACCTTTCAACACAGAGGAATGAATATGAAGACTTGGATTTCGATGCTGCTAATTTTAGCAAGCGTGAGCTTGTTCGGGTGTGACGATCAACGAGCGAGAGAACAATTGGATAGCACAATGAACAGTTGGATTGGTCGGGATATCAATGAGTTTGTTCGCAAATATGGTACACCCACGACAATGCTTACGTTACCCAATGGAAACACAATCTATTCCTACAGAACGGATCGAGAACGGGAGTTTAATCAGCCAACCACTGTGAATGAGTTTGAGAACGATCAGGGCGATACAACTACGATAATTAGCGGAGGCAATACGGTTGTCGATCGTGATTTCTGTGAGATTGATGTTGAGTTCGATCGCTCTAGTGAAATTCAGTCCTGGCGCTATGAGGGTAGTTCTCCAAGACATTGCAACATTAAGAGCCTGCCGAAAACGCTCCAAAAGCAATTACAAAAAGACGGCATTCTTCCGCAGGTCAAAACAAAGTGATTGCGATTACTGGAACCAGTAGCGGTATTGGTACAGCTGCTAGATTGCTGGCTCGTCAGGGTTTACAGGTTTTGTTAGGGGCGCGACGCACTGATCGACTGGAAGCGGCGGCACAAGCATTGCGAGAAGTCTTCCCCGCGCAATAAAACGTTTTAGCACTACACCATAAGTTCGCTCAATAACCGCAAAATAAAATCGAATCATTGGGTGCAGCAAACTGCCGCATAGCTATAACGGCTTTTGGCAAGCGTAATCCTTCATTTAATCAAAAGGCGATCGCGCTTGCTTCTGAATACGGTATGACAATTCTTGCTTGACTCCATCAATTTTTAACTGCAACGATGAATATTCAATCCATGTTCAAAACCACTGCCTCAAGTGGTTCAGTTTCGTTTGGTAGAACATCATTCAGACTTCCATTTTTGATCGGGACTTGGCTGCTCGTAGTCTGTTTGTTGATTCAGGTTTTCACCGTAGGCATGTCAGTATTTATCGATCCATCCTGGTGGGCAACACATGTCCAGTTCTCCCGTATCGTTGGTTTTCTGTCGATATTTTTGTTTTCGGCGGCGCTAATGGGACGATTTCCAAAAACAATTTGCAGTCTGGCTGGGTTGGTAGTCTTCTTGTTTTTTATGCAAGTCGGGACGATTCAACTTTCCATGCTCTCGGCCCTTTCATTCGGCGCAGCGTTTCATCCGATTAGCGCTTTTCTACTCTTTTGGACTGCTACCGCGATCGCAGTCAAAACCTGGCGGAACGTTATGTACTCAGCAGATAGTCGCTAGCAGCTTGAACGGTTCGTAAGCCATCAGATTGAATTTCAATGATTTTCTCGCTGATGACGTGCGGTAGTACAGGTGCTTCAACTTCCATGCCGCCGTGTTTTCAACGTCATGACAATTGCGGTATTAAAGGTGAATTGAATGAACATTACCCGCAAAAAATTTCTGGGGCTGACAGGCGGCGCGATCGCCACATTACCCCTCGGTTCGATGGCTTTTACAGGCTGTAGCAAACGGCTGGCGTTGTCAGACAATCGGGGCAGAAAGGATGCGATCGCCATCACCCCCTTTCAAGTCCCGTTGCCAGTTTCCCCGGTACTTCAACCCGTCCGCAGCGACAGTACCACGGACTACTACGAAATCACCCAAAAGGCAGGAGAGATAGAAATTCTGCCGGGACTCCGCACACCAATTTTTGGCTACAACGGCAGTTTTCCCGGTCCTACCATTTCTGTTTCCAGTGGACGTCAAGTGGTAGTCAGACACCGAAATGAGCTGCCAGTGCCCACAGTGGTTCACCTGCACGGGGGCAAAACACCCCCAGAGAGCGACGGCTACGCAACTGACCTGATTTTGCCAATTCACGTCACCGACCCCCAAGGGGACGTCCATTCAGCCCACCCAACCGTTGGCGGCATCGGTCACGGCTTCAAAGACTACACTTACCCCAACCAGCAGCCCAGCGCCACCCTCTGGTATCACGACCATCGAGATATGTTCACGGGACCACAGGTATACAAAGGGTTGGCGGGCTTTTACCTGATCCATGACGCCGTTGAGGAGGCATTGCCTCTGCCCAAAGGCGACCAGGACATTCCCCTGATGATCAGCGACCACATTCTTAACGAAGACGGCTCCTTCTTTTATCCCTCCCTCGACCCAGAACTGCATGAACCGGGGCTAACCAACGGCTGTCACAATGGGGTGCAGGGCAACACGATTCTAGTAAACGGTGCACCCTTTCCCTTTCTCGAAGTGTCGAATACGCGCTATCGCTTCCGGTTCTTAAATGCTTCCAATCGCCGTATTTACAAGCTTGCCCTCGACCCGGCACCGGCAGAGGCTGCATTCACGCAGATTGGCAGCGATGGGGGGTTACTGCCGGCTCCAGTTCCGCAGACTAAGCTGGTGATAGCCCCTGCCGAACGCTTTGATGTCGTAATCGACTTCTCCCATTACGCGGTTGGCACTCAAGTAGGGTTGAGAAACCTGGATGGAGAAGGGGCCACATCGCAGGTGATGCGCTTTGATGTGGTGCGATCGCAACCCGACAACAGCACCATCCCCGCTCAACTGGCCCCCGACTGGGAAACCCTGGACCCAGAACAGGCAGAGGCCACTCGTCGCATTATCCTGAGACGAGCCGGGAAACGGTTTCAAATCAATGGCAAAGAGTTTGACCCCAACCGCACCGACATTTATCCCCGACTAGGCTCAACGGAAATTTGGGAAATCTTTGCCGATATCCCCCACCCCTTCCACATGCATCTGGCTCACTTTCAGGTGCTCTCTCGCAATAATCAGGCTCCCGCTTCCTGGGACATCGGTTGGAAAGACACCGTCCGAGTGGGACCGAGGGAAATAGTGCGGGTAATCCCCCGCTTTTCCCCCTACCGAGGAAAGTTCATGTACCACTGTCACATGCTGGAGCACGAAGATCTAGGCATGATGGATAATTTTGAGGTGATTTAAGCCCGGTTATCTTCATCAGCCTAATTTTCTCACAGGCTTCAAAGGTTTGAATCAGGTTAAGGAAAACCTATTTCTTCGAACAGTAATCGCTTCGCTCCAAACGATAGACAAAGCAATCGTCCTCGCCAAACTGGTATCGTTCTACCCGTTGAAAGCCCAACTTTTCATAGAACCGATGGGCACGGATATTGCTCATCAGCGGATCAACCAGAACTGCCGTCAAGTCTGGATTAGTAAAGCAGTGAGCCAGGGCAAGCTGCATCATTAGCCTGAATAGCTATTTGCCTAAATGAGACGTGCTAGTTGGCAAAGCAACTTCTTGTCACTTAGTGACATTTAGCGCTATTGTGTCACTTAGTGACAGACTTTGAAAGAAGACTGTCGTGGGGAGTGACGGTGCCAACGGTATGACGAAGAACAGGCGCAAGCCAGGGAGGATGAGTGAGCAGCGGCAGCAGCGGATACGTCTGGAGATTTCGCGGGAGGCGGCGCGGTTGTTCTGGGAGCAAGGCGTCGCTGCCACGACCGGCGAGCAAATCGCAGAAGCGGTAGGTCTCTCGGTGCGCACCCTCTGGCGGTACTTCCGCAACAAGGAGAGCTGTGTAGAGCCGGTCTTGGCGCAGGATGGCGAGGAGTTTGTGGCGCTATTGCGCCGCTGGCCTCGGGATGTCTCCCTTGAAGATCACCTCATGGAGTGGGCGATAAATCGTACTAAAGATCCCGATCAGCAGTCTTTTGATCAGGCTGTGATCAAGATGACCGTGCTGGCCGAAAAAGAGCCGGATCTGCGCACGGCCTGGCTGATGACCAACGACCGAATAGAGCGCGCTCTGGTCGAGATCTTCGCAGATCGCCTGCGGCGATCGCCTGACGATATCGAGGTGCGACTGCACGCCGCAGCGGCCACCGCAGTCGTGCGCGTTATCAGTGAAGACATTAGTGCGGCCCTGATGGCAGGAGCCGATCCCACCTCGCTTGGCAACACGCTTGGGCAGATGGCCCGCGCCGTGCATACAGCTACAGGTGGGGTAGTCGGCGATCCTGTCGATCCTTAAACCCATTAACAACTGAAATTAGCAACAAGAGTAAAGAAGGTGATCTTCATGTCCAAATTTTCTTCTAACTATTCGCGGGATAACTATTCGCGGGAGTCAGGAAAGATCCCCGCCACGCCCTCGGAGCGGTCCGCGAGACCGGCGTCAGTCCCAGCCGGCGTGGAATACCATCGCGTACTCGCTGGCAAGAAACACCGTATCGGGCGCGGCATCTTCGCTATCGTACTCTTGCTGGCTGGGGCCGTCGTCTTCATCAACGTCATCTCTAGGGGCGTTGCAGTCATCGACCTGCAAATGGGCAACACCACTCCGATCCTTGGTGGCACCGACTACACGCTGCTCTACCACGCCAGCACCATGTTCTCGCTCGCCCTGTTCATTCCGTGGAGCATGGTCATCCAGCGATGGCTCTACGGTGTGCCCGGTCCCTCGCTGCACTCGGTGGTGTCGCAGTTTCGGTTCGACGTGTTTGGCTGGGCGCTCCTGCTCTTCAGCCCCGTCTGGATAGTCGTCAACGTGCTCGGCGGGTTCCTCACACCCGGTGAGCAGGGTTCCTGGTCGCATACCGAGCTGATCGGTATCTTCATCGGAACGCTCCTGCTGACGCCGCTGCAGGCGGCGGGCGAGGAGTATGGCTTACGCGGACTGGTCTTTCGGGTCGCCGGGAGCTGATCCCATGGGTCGCGGGCGGGGCTGGTTATTGGTGTTCTGGTCTCGAGCGTGGTGTTCACGGCCATCCATGGTTCAACCGACCCTTACATCAACGTGTGGTACTTCGTTCTAGCAGCCGGGTTGGTGCTAATAACATGGCGCAGTGGTGGCATTGAGATCGCGGTCGTGCTCCACGCCGTGCTCAATACAGTCAGTCTCATCGGAGCCACCCTCTTGCGCGTCGACCTTGGCACCGTGCTCCAGGACCGATCGGCAGGTGTAGGTTCGCCCTACCAGCTCGTGCCCACGCTTACGGTTGTCGTGATCACCGCAGTGGTGTGGTGGCGCACGCGTCGGACCGGCCCCGCTCTGCCCCCCCCGCGCACCCCGCTCCGCCCTAACGCGCGGCTCTGACTCAATCCCGTGATCTATCGGCACTTACAATCCCTGGGTTCCTACATAAGAGCAATCGGTGAGAGCAAACTTCATGACTAGCAATCGGCTTAACTCGCTTGAACTCAGCCAGCAGTTTAATAAAACGCTGATGTTTTCCAGTCGGCAAATGAACTGGAATGACGTTTTTGTTGAGCAGTGCCAAAGCCCTACTTCAGCGTTTGAGGTGGAACTCTCAGCCCTCTCAGACCATTGGCTCAACTTACACATCGGAAATCCTGCCCCTTTAATTCAGAAACGGGACGATCGCCTGCATAAATCAATTCTTCATGAAGGGGACAATCTTTTTGTTCCGGCTGGACAACCGAGCTATTGGTGTCGAGATGAGAGTGGTGTTATCTGTACTCCGCTGCACATTTGCCTAAAGCCAGAATTGGTTCAACACGTTGCTGAAGCTGCTGACATTGATTCCACACGGTTCGAGCTTGTGCATGGTTTCGGTCAGCAGGATGTGCAACTGCATCAGATTGGTATGCTGATGCTCGCTGAGTTGCGATCGGGCGGGATGATGGGGCAACTCTATGTCGAATCACTCACTCAAGCCCTAGTGATTCATCTACTCCGACACTATTCGACCCTAACGCAATCGATCGCATCACCCCACAGCAGCTTTACTCGTACCCAGTTACAGCAGGCGATCGATTACATCCACGCTCACCTGAATCGAGATTTATCCTTAGCAGAACTGGCAAGTGTAGTGAACATTAGCCCGACTTACTTTGCCAGTTTGTTTAAACAAACTATGGGAATTTCGCCCCATCAATACGTGATTCAACAGCGGGTAGAACGAGCGAAAGTGATGTTAATGAAAACAGATTTAGCGATCGCAGATATTGCTTTACAAGTCGGCTTCTCCAGTCAAAGCCATTTAACACAACAGTTTAAGCGTCTCACTGGCATGACACCGAAACAGATTCGCTAGCTCCATAGGAATCTAATAAATCACCGTAAGAATCTGAAAGAAGTTGAGTGTTAAAACTCATACACTCAGGTTAGCTAAGACAAAGACAATCTGTACAAAAAGTATATAAACACAGCACAACAATTCCGTTGATAGTGGCCGTCGATACTCGGATGGTGGTTCGACTAAGGGCAAGCGCATGTCTAACGATGCCGGATTTGGTGATACCAGATCTATCGAAGTCATCTTTAAATCCTGAAACTATAAATCCTAAAACTATCGACAACTGTGATTAGCAACCAGATCCAAGCACTACAGAATTTACCCATAAAGGGAACGGAGATGAAGATGCAAAATACCGAAAGAAAAAAGGGAATCACAGCAGAAGCGAAAAAAGTTACCTACGTGGAGGCTGCCCGGTGGGGTAAGCATCGGGGGTGGCGGTATGTTCTGGGGCTGATGATCATCCTCTTTGCGTGGCTGATCGTCGGTAGTGGTGCCAGCGTACTCGTCGCGTTCGCGCTCGGCGGCCAGGCAGACCCCTCGGGGCTCGGGGTTGTGGAATACTACCTATTTGTCATGGCGAGTTTCCTGTGCTTCTTTGCGGGAGTCCTGATCGCTGTCTCTCTCGTCCACCACCGCCACCCCCGGACGCTCATTACGGCGCGGGAGCGGATCGACTGGCACCGGGTCGGTCATGGATTCGTGGCGTGGTTTGTGCCGTACTGCCTGATCGGTGGGCTAGGGCAGTATCTGCTTTACCCGGATACCTTTTCCTTCAACTCCGGCCTCATAACATTTGCGCTTTTTGTGCCGCTGGCGCTGGTTCTCACCGCGATCCAGACGACAACGGAGGAGCTTTTCTTTCGCGGATACATCGTGCAGGGTGCGAGCCTTATCTGGAGCAACCGCGTTTTTCTGGCGATCGTGCCAGCCGTTATCTTTACCCTGCCGCACCTCCTTAACCCGGAGGCGCGGGCGGGCGGCTGGCTCACGATCTTTTCCAACTACTTCCTCGTTCCGGGTCTGGTGTGGACTGTGGTCTCGTTGATTGACGGAACCACTGAACTCGCCATCGGCGTACACTTCGCGAACAACATCGGTGGGGTACTCCTGTTCAACATCACTGGAACTGCCTTGCCCTCACCCGCTCTGTTCACCATCAGCGAGTATCACGCCACCTACGGGGCGCTAGCGGTGCTGCTTGCAGTACCCGTGTTTCTGGCGATCGCCTACAAAGTGTTCAACCGCAACGAGGCATCAGAACCCATTTCCCAGAGTTATCGGCAGGGGTGTCGGTGATCTCGTCAGTTCGTAAAACCATCAGCAAATGTATCAAAGGACTTCATCACCATGTCTCAATTCTCTTCTAACAACTCACGCGATCGCACCCTACCCCCACATGACTCAGAGCCAACGGCTGCCGCGAGGAAAACTCTGCTCACTCGCAAAACCTACGTCCGCAGCTCGCTAATGACTGGGGCGGTGCTGCTGACCCTCAGTGCCTGCAGCCAGCCCACACCTGGGCAGCCATCACCTGGGGAGATTCCGGCAGGGCTGGAACGTTTCTACAACCAGGAACTGACCTTCGGCTTCTGCGAGGGCTACGCCACCACCGATACCGATGCTGAGACTTTCGCCAACGACACCTTCGAGTGCGCCCGGATAGAGGTGCCGCTCGACTACGAGAACCCCGACGGGCGAACCGCGCAGATCGCGCTGCTGCGGGTACCGGCCAAGGGCGAGGCCATCGGCTCCCTGTTGCTCAACCCCGGCGGCCCCGGCTTCTCTGGGATGAGCCACGCCCCCCTGGTGGCGGACAAGTTGGGCGAGCATCCGATTACCGAGCAGTTCGACCTGATCGGCTTCGACCCACGCGGAGTTGGGGCCTCGACCCCAGCCCTGGACTGCTTCACCGACGCCCAGCGGGAGGCTGACGTGAAGATTTCCACGCTCAATTCCGGAGTTGACGACTACACCGACGCCGAGACCCGCCAGCTGTACGAGCAGTGCGCCGAGCGTTCCGGCGGTGAGGACGTACTGGCCCACGTCGGCACCCGCGATGTCGCCCGCGATATGGACCTGCTCCGCGCGGTGCTTGGCGATGAGAAACTCACCTTCCTCGGGCAGAGCTACGGCACCCGGCTCGGTGCAATCTATTCCGAGATGTTTCCTCAGAACGTGCGGGCGATGGTTCTCGATGCCGCGATGGACCCTACCACCGGCACCACCGAACGTCGCCTTGTCCAGTTTGAGGGCTTCCAGAACGCCTTCAACAACATGGCGGTCTTCTGCGCCGAGAGCCCAGACTGCCCGCTGGGCACCGACCCTGAGCAGGCCACGGCTGTCTTTCAGGGGATGCTGCAACCGCTGATTGACGAGCCGATAACCACCGCAGCCGGACGCGAGCTCACCTACACCGCCGCCCTCGACGGCTTGCTCTTCCTCCTCTTCAGCGATGCGCAATGGCCCATAATCATCCAGGGCATTGCCGAACTCAAGGCCGGACGCGGTGACAGCCTGATGATCTTGCGCGACATTTATCTCGACCGCAGTGCCGACGGCAGCTACGGCAATGGCAACGAGGCCACGCTGGCCATCAACTGTCTCGACGAGGAACGCCACACGCCCGAGCAAGAGACCGCGATGAAGCGCGGCGTTTTCGAGGTCGCACCCTTTATGGACACTGGCCGCCCCGTCGCGGCCCGCGACATCTGTGAGCACTGGCCCGTGCAGCCCACCCTAGGCTACCCCTACGCCCAAAACATCGAAGGGCTTCCCGAAACCCTAGTCGTTTCGGTCACTCGCGATCCGGCTACCCCACATTCGGGCGGCATCAGCCTTGCCGAAACGCTCGGCGGCACCTTGCTCACCGTCGAGGGTGAACAGCACGGTGTGGCTCTCATCGACGACAACGCCTGCGTCAACGACATCGTTACCGACTACCTCATCGACCTCGAACTGCCCGATGAAGGGGCGACCTGCACCCTATAACCACAAGATCGCGAAGGCTTGAAAACAATTCTGGAATGACGTTGAGGATAAAGTCATGGTTGAGCGTAAAAACGTTAGGCTGCGACTGTTTGGGCTGTTGTGGTTAGCAGGCATGGCTGGGGTGATGACCCTGGTGTTGGTGCCGTTGCCCTTGCTCCCAGAGGGGGCCCCACCTGCCGCCATGGTCAGGCTACTGGTGCTGGTGCAGCCCACGGTCTTGCTGTCGGTGGCGGTGCTGGCAGGCGTGCTCTTGGCTCACCGACTAGGGCTAATGGCACCGGTGGCAGAGGCACTGGCCGCTGGGCGATCGTGGCAGCAAGCCATGGTTCCTCAACTGTTGCCCGGGGTGATGGGTGGGTTGATCAGCGGCGGACTACTGACGGCGATTACTCAGCTCTCTCGCACGCTGCTGCCACCAGCCTATGAGGCGGCTGAGCCCACGCCGTTGCTAGTACGATTTCTCTACGGCGGTATCACCGAAGAAATTCTGATCCGCTGGGGACTCATGACGCTGCTGGTATGGCTGGGCTGGCGATTTGGACAGCAGCGCCAGGGTAAACCCCAGGCCCGATGGGTAATAGTCGCCATTGCCGTCTCCTCCCTGGTATTTGCGATGGCCCACTTGCCCTATGCGATCGCCTTAGGACTGCCGTTAACCCCAGCCCTAGTGGGGTTATTGCTGATCCAAAATTCTTTATTTGCAGGGGTTGCAGGGTATTTATTCTGGCGCTACGGGCTAGAGGCCGCAATGATCGCCCACCTGACAGTTCATGCCGTGCTGGCTCTCATCGGCTGAGGCATCTCCCCAAGCCCGCCGTGCACGAACAGGGGTTGGGTGATCTCGAATCCTCGCCACGGTTAAAGCGTTAAACACCATGTCTCAAGTTTCTTCTAACAACCCACGAAATCGTGACCGACTCACGCACGACTCAATACCAACAGCTTCCATTAGGAGGAGAATTATGCGCGTTCCCAAGACCTACGTCAGACACTTACTAACGGCCACAGCAGTGATGTTGCTTGTCCTCGCCGGGGCACCTGCCGCATTGACACAGTCAGAGGCGATCGCGACTGCTGCGGTTGCCACCGCCGACAAAGCGGTCACGTACGCCGAGAACGCCCGCGTTCCCCAAGGTGCGGCCTGGACGCAGCACTACTTTCCGTCCTCAGACAGCTCCGATGTTGAACTGCACGCCGACGTTCTGTTGCCTGAAGGACTGTCCGCAGGCAAGCAGGTGCCAGTGATCCTGTCGGTCGGAGCGTACTTCGGGCACTCCGGCCAACAGGCACTGGAAAACCACGCGCACACCGGCCCCTCGAACCGCTTCAACGACCTGATCGAAGGCACCGATCTATTCAACCGCGGCTACGCCCTAGTGATGGTTGACCTGCGCGGCTTCGGCGGCTCCACCGGATGTCTAGACTTCATGGGTCCCGGTGAGCAGGCCGACGTGCAGGCCGCGATCGACTGGGCCGCGAGTCAGCCCTGGTCTACGGGTGCCGTCGGCATGTATGGCATGTCCTATGATGCCGTCACCGGTTTAGTTGGCAACAACCTCAACCAGGACGCGCTCAAGGCCGTCGTCGCCCAGGAGCCGCTCTGGGATCTGCACCGCCACTTCCGGTCGAACGGCGTCCCCCGCTCAACCATCGTGGATGTGTCGCGCACCTATAACGAGATTGCTATCTTGCCGCAGTTGCCCGACGATGACGAGCGCTACCGGACCAATGCCGCTTACGAGCAGGTGAACCCGCTGTGCCTGCCGTTGAACTCGCTCGGCTACCAGGACGCTGACCCGGA
Organism: Sphaerothrix gracilis Ecp01; assembly: GCF_030405905.1. NCBI lineage: Bacteria > Bacillati > Cyanobacteriota > Cyanophyceae > Nodosilineales > Nodosilineaceae > Sphaerothrix > Sphaerothrix gracilis. The sequence continues at coordinate 7,856 of NZ_JASATW010000038.1, read as the reverse complement.
CTCGGAGTTCTGGCAGTTCCGTAACCTAGCCGAGCGCGCCAAGGGCACCGACACACCGCTATTGTTCACGCAGGGTTTCTTTGAGTGGAAGGCCGAAGCCGAAGCGGTGGAGGAGTTCCTCGCCAACCACCAGGGACCGCAGCGCGGCTGGCTCGGCCCTTGGGAGCATTACCGGGGCAATGACCGTACTGCCGATGGGAAACTGGAAATGGGCCGCGAGGGCTGGTTCGACGAGGTGATGTCCTTCTACGACCAGTACCTCAAGGGCATCGAACCGACCGTGGACTACCCAGCCTACGTCGTGCAGGACAGTACCGGTGCCTGGCGCGCCCAGGACACCTGGCCCGTCGTGGAGTACGCCGCCACCATCGCGCTCGGCGGCGGGTCGTACCTAGACGACGGCCTGCCCGCCGACCCTGCAACTGAGACTCCCAACCGCTTCTTCGTCTGGTCTGAGCCACTTGGGCAGCCGGTTCGGATCACTACCACGCCGCAGGTGTCTCTGAATACCGAGGGCCACGGCAACATCATGGTTGAGCTGTACGATGTCGCCCCAGACGGCAGCGCCGTTGCGTTCAATCGGCAGGTGGCGGTGGTGAAACCCGGCACGACCAGCTTCGATCTGCGATCGACGGACTGGACGCTGCAAGCTGGTCACGCGTTGGCCGTCGAGATTGGCACCATTCAGCCCTCTGTGGCCCCCGACAACGACTGGATTGATACACCGTCGTTGGAAAGAATCACCGTCAGCGACGGCCGACTCGAGCTTGCCCTGGTCGACCCAGCCAACGACACCGTCATCCCTGGCGATCGCGCGCCGTGGCTGGACTTCTACCGGCAGGCGTACGCGGAGCAGCTGTCCCCCGGTGCCCCGAGCTTCACGCTGCCGACGGAAGATCGCTGACCCACATCCTCTGCTGGGGCTTGCTGTATGCACGCAGAGGCTAACGATGCAGTGGTCAGGCTATATCTCCACTACATGCCCAACCACGCCCCAATTTGGACCCAGATGGAGTTGCGGCGCTTGGACTGCCAACGATGCAGATTGAAATCCGTGGACTGCAATTGTCCCGTGAGTTTTGCATCAACAACAACGCTGCTCTACGCGGCGGTTCTCACTCTTACACCATCACTACATCCATCACCAAACATTGGATCTAAAAATATGTCACGTAAAGCGATCGCCACAAAGCGCCCTATTCACCCGAATCATGAAGCAAGACACATCCGCTTGCTTCGCAAACCCTTCCAGATCATTCGCGCCAATTTTCGCGCCTACCTCATCATCAACGCCATTGTGTATGGCTTAGTCATCATCGGGATGGTAGCGGCGATGGTCTTCCCCGACCTAGGCGCAACTCAGTTGGCCGCCCTGGAAGACAACGGAACAGCGGATCTTGTCCGATCGCTAATCAACAACTCCTGGCTGTTCTCACTGACCATCCTGGGAGTCAACGTCATGACCGGCGCGCTGTGGATCGTGCTCCCTTCGCTGATCGTTCCCTTCACTGGCATCGCCCTATTTGCGTATAAAGCATTCACTTTGGGTCTAGCCATGGCCCCGACTACCGAGGTTATCGCGGTGGCACTGATCCCGCACTCGCTGACGATACTCATCGAACTCCAAGCTTACGCCCTCTTGATGCTTGGCACATACATCCTTGGTCGGTCTTGGGTTCGCCCCGCCACCATTGGTGCTCGAGACCATCGTCAGGGTTACGTCCGTGGGCTAAAACGGCTCGGTTGGCTGAGCCTAGCCACGCTCCCACTGTTCATCATCGGCGCGATCTGGGAGGCGTTCTCGCTCCGCTACCTGGTTCCTCTGCTAACCCAATGGTTGTTGTAGCCCTAAACAAACCAAATCATGATGGTTTCTTGAATCGATTGTTAACTCTGCAATTTTAGATGGTGAATCAAATGATTAAGTACAAAGATTTTGCACCTCGAATTACTGAACGAGGACCCTTCGGCGGACCTTCCGAGTATGAATCTTTTTCGGAGGTTGTGAGTGCTGTAAATCAGTGGATCGAAAGTACAACGATACAGGTAATTGATGTTGAGACTGTTGTTTTACCCGATCGGATTAAAAGCATGGGTAATGGTGACTACGGGGTGAAGACCAGTGATGCTTTCTACCCAGTGATGATCAGTCAGGGGCTTGCAATCAATTGCTTTCAATGTGTGCGTGTTTGGTACCGAGAATAAACTTCACCGGAGAAGAAATGATGAGACGAATTACCTCGTTTACTTTCCTATACCTCGCGCTCGGAGTTTGTTTGACGGCGATCGCGCTAATGTACCCAAACCTGCCTTCGGGTCTTCAAACCAGCTTATTGATCAGTGCAGGAATATCCTACGTCACTTGTATTTTTGAGCCATTTTTGCGGGAAAGGACAATCCGCTTTTATCGCAGACGAAATTCAGCCGCCATTTTACCTTGGCTGGTGATTGTAATCACTATTATTATTTCGATGATCTGGGAGGTTCAAAGTCAGAACTGGACAATAGAAGCCATTTTACGAGCGTTTTTACGGCTAATAGTTGTTTTACTGCTTGCTGAAAATATTGTGATTATAAGGCAAGTGAATTCTGAACATTAGAAACTGTTTTTTAACGCTTATTAAGTGATTTCTATCTTCCACGTTCGCTTGTTGTTGGTGAGTCTTCGTACATCAATCGAATCATCACCACATAAATCATGCCTTCATGTTTCTCTGGCAATCGCTCATAGTCTCGAATCATGCCTTCATGTTTCTCTGGCAATCGCTCATAGTCTCGATTCAATATTCGTGCATTCTCTAGCCAAGTCCATGTCCCCTCTACTGTCCATATTTATGGTTCTACCTGAACCTCAGGACATTATTTCAGGTGAGCTATTTGCTGCGACGAGTCAACAATATTCTCGGCTCAACTTCAAAGGAGCGAACATAGCACATCCAATCAGCAAATTTGGCTCCAGTTCGTTAATTTTTGCTCCGAGGAGAACTGCATCCATATTTAACTCCAACAGTATCAAGAGTAAAATCAACCATGTTCAAGCGATTCTCTAAAGTTTCTATCCTGTTAGTCACAGTTACAGCATTGGTGATGGTTTGTTTACAATCTTTTGGGGCAAAGCCTGCCCTATCTGAGATACCAGATTTAGGCTCCTCAGATCAGTCAATGCTGGTTGCAACAGCCGCTCTTCCTCCTGATCTTGTCCCGGCTGTTTTAGGCGGTAGACCTGTTTATGTACTGTATGTGACCAGATCCGAAGATACGGTTCTCATCCGTTGTTATCCCGGTTATGAACCTACAATTACCGTTCGAGCGATGGGAAATAATCCCAATGCCAACACTCAAAAAGAAGGTGTTATGATGTGCCGCCCTTCTGCTTAGAACTGATGCAGCAAATTTACTCTGGTATCGCTACAGGCACATGGACAGAAGATGCTTCAGACAGATGCGGTGTTCAGATCTGAAGAACGTCCTGAAGCGCGATTGCGAATTAGATAGAAACTGCTCTCACACGGGCTAGGCCAAATAGTACAGATATCGAGTTGACGTGCAACTCTGGGGTGAGCATTATGGTGCAGCATGAATGGCAAGATGAAGCCCGACAGTTGGCGATCGCGCCTCGCCTGTGGCTCTGGTGGACATTGGCTACTACAGTTGCGGGGGCGATCGTCGGAGCACTGGAAGAGTCAGGATTTCAGTTTATAGCAACCATATTTTTTACAGGTTTGTTTATTGGCGCGGCCCAATGGCTCGTTTTGCGCCAGTACATGCCTAAAGCCTTTTGGTGGATAGTGGTTAGCGCACTGGGATGGACTTTTGGGACAACGCTGGTGCGTTCTAACGAAACCTTTGACCCGCTTATTCAATTCCTGAATACGCTTGGATTATGGTATGTTTTTTGGATGAATTTGGTCAAAGGGCCGATTGAACTGGCTATTTTTGGCGCGGCTCAGTTTCCGATTTTGACACGATTTGTCCGTAAAGCGCACTGGTGGATTCTGGTCAGCGCCTTAGGAGGTGCGTTAAATGGAGCAAGTAGCTCAACTGTCGCGTACATTTTGCCAGGGCTACTACCACCACCATTCTCGACAGCATTGGGCTATGGGGCAGGTTGGCTAAGCTACGGCATCGTTACCGGAATTTGTCTGCAATGGCTGCTGCGTCATCACCCCCGGTAGGGCAATACACAAACTTGCGATGAGCGCCGAGGCGTAACTCCTTGGCATACCAGTCTGACGCTTGTCACTCAAACATTGAGGTGTTTATTTATGGCTACACGTAGCCCTCGCTTGTGGCGTGCATTTGAAGCGATGTGCGGCAGTTTATGGTTAGCCACAATGGCCTTGCCATCGCTTGCCGCTGAACAGATTACGTTTTCGTATGGCTCCTTAGAAAGAACAGTTTCAGTAACCTCTTTAGAAGCCTTTGCCAGAGAAGGTCAGGTTAGTGATGAACTTGATTTCTATTTGCAGAGAGTAGGTGTAGAAGAGCGGAAGAAAATCCAGGAGATTTTACTGACCCCAGTCGATTTAAGCCCTGTTGCCCTCTCTATTTTTCTATATTCTTCTCTTGGAGAGGTATTACTGCAATATTTAGGCTCTCTAATCCAGACGGATTCTAGATTTAATGGCTTCTATGCTTTGCGCTCGGCAATCGTGCAGGCAGCGGCTGATTCAGAGGAATTGACAATTCTAAACGTAATTCAGCACTTTCCAACTCGAACTGTTCGAATTGATGGTTCACGAGCCTTCCAAATCGCTGGAGTGATCGCTCAGCTATTTGAGCGGACTGAGCAGGTGGTAGCTCTGATTGAAAAGCAGGCCGAGGTAGAGCTAGAAACAACTGCTGCAATCAACTTTGCTCAGGACTCAAACCTAGAGCAGCCAGGTCTCTTCACGTGGTCTTCGAAAAGCCTAAATGTGTATGCTCAAGAGCGCGATCGCAGGGTTGCAGCAAATCTATATCAACTGCAAACTTCGTCCTCTGCCCCCGTTCCCGTGATAGTGATTTCTCATGGTGTAGGAGCAGATCGCAATAGCTTTACAGATTTAGCTGAGCACTTGGCGAGTCATGGTTTTAGCGTTGTGTTATTGGATAACCGTGGCTTTAATACTCAACAACTTCGAGATCTCTCTAGAGGAATAGCTAGCGAAGTTATTGACCCTAAGGAATTCATTGAAGCCCCTAAAGATGTCTCTTTCTTACTCGATAAGCTAGAGCAACTCAATGAATCTAGCCCTTCGCAGCCTATTCGCCTTAACTTAGAAAAAGTCGGCATAATCGGACATTCCTTTGGCGGCTCCATGGCTTTTGCACTAACGGGAGCGGAATTCAATATTGAGCAGTTAAAAGCAAACTGCACCTTTGCCAGCGATGGGCTTGACCTTGTTAATCTTTCGCTGCTGCTTCAATGCACCGCGCTGAAATTGGAGGATACAGCCTTTCAACAGCTTCAAGATGGACGCATTAAAGCTGTTTTTGCGATGAACGCTATGGGAAGCCGTTTATTCGGAACCCATGGATTTCAGCAAATGCAAGTTCCGGTCATGTTTGTTGCCGGAAGCCATGACCTACTCGCTCCTGCGCTTTTGGAGCAGATTCGCCCTTTTAATTGGTTAGAGGGAATCGATAAATATCTCATGGTCATCCAAGCAGGAACTCACATTTATGCGGCTTCCGAAGTGTCTATTCACGAAAATTTGACTCTGCCTAGTGAATTGGCGGGGCCTGATCCAGTCCTCGCTCGACAATATCTCAAAGCGAGTAGCTTAGCGTTTATGCAGACCTATATTGCTGACCAAGACGAATACTTGCCATATTTAAGCGCCGGCTATGCTCAGGCAATTAGTCGGCCACCACTCGAACTCATGCTGGTGCGTAATTTTCCATTAGCTGATCTTAGTCTCATCGAATAAATCCTGCAGTTTCATAGCTATTTAGTCAACAGTCAACCAGATTCATGTATTACAAGAAGGGAAAAATTGATGCTTGCTTTAGAGGATTTAGATTGGATTGGGCGCAGAGATAACTATGATGAAAACCCAGGATTTGAAGAGAAAGCGATGCCTGAAAAATCGGCGAGGACCCTGGCATGGGCTAATCAATCTAGCCTGGATCTGCTGGATTGTGGTCGCGCTACTGCTAAAATTGCCGTGCTATCTGCTGATTATTTTCAGTCCAGAGAAAAGCAAAAAATATTCTTGACAGCGCCTTACCCTTTTAGAGGATGCTTTAAAGGGCGCGGTCAATGTCAGATGAAATCGTTAGGGGTTGTATAGAACAATAGTTTGAACAATTCGACGTGTAATTTAAGCTGGGAAATCCTGGTTGGGTAAAAATCTAGAATTCTGAATTCTATCCTTGGGAAAACTTCCCGTCTTGAGGAATACGCCGACAATTCTGACAGGAAAGCTTTGTCGAATATTTGTTTCAAATAACTTCTGCTATGTAGAGCAGAGGAATGTTCAAAATCTAATTAGGAGATTCAAATGATCCTAGTAACTGGCGCAACTGGAAATAACGGACTGGAGATACTCAAGCGTCTCGCCTCGCAAAACGTTCAAGCTCGTGCGATGGTACGTGATCGTGGTCGAGCCAAGGCAATTGCCGATCTGGGCATCGAAATGGTCGAGGCTGATTTCGATCTCCCTGAAACCCTGCCCTCTGCCCTGACAGGAGTTGATCGAACCTTCCTCGTTACCAACTCAACAGAACACGCCGAAGCCCAACAACTGGCGTTTGTCGAAGCAGCGAAACAAAGCGGTGTTAAGCACATCGTTAAACTGTCGCAGTTCGCCGCCAACGCTGACTCACCCGTGCGTTTTTTGCGCTACCATGCGGCTATCGAATCGGCGATCCAAGCAACCCAGATGGCGTATACGTTTCTGCGCCCCAATCTGTTTATGCAGGGCTTGTTAAACTTCCGATCGTTGATCGTTGAGCAAAACACCTTTTACGCTGCGATCGGTGATGCGAAGGTGAGCGTCGTAGATGTCCGCGACATTGCTGACGTTGCTGTAGCTGCTCTGACCGAAGCTGGGCATGAAGGAAAGATTTACGATCTCACGGGTCCGCAGGCGCTAACACATACCGAGATGGCAGAACATCTCTCTGCTGCCCTGAAGCGTCAAATTGCGTTTGTCGATATCCCACCCGAACAGATGCGGGAAGCCATGATTGGCTTTGGGATGCCAGCTTGGCAAGCCGATGGACTGATTGAAGATTACGCCCACTATCGACGCAATGAGGCAGCAGCGATTGCTTCCGGAATAGAGAATGCGACTGGCAAAGCGCCGCGTCAGTTTAGGGACTTTGCTCGCGATTATGCAACGGTATTTAGCTGACTTCCGAAATTGAACGATCGACAAGTTTAGCTCTAGCCGTTCGCAACCCTAGTTCGATACTACTATTTAGGTCACGAGCAAGATCCTGTCCAAAATGGGCCATTTGACCCAGAACCCTTACTATGCAAAGTTTCCATTTTTGAGACAGAGATAAAACATTACCGTAGCTTGTCCCCAAATAGCTCCCAGAAGCTTCATGGCACATATCTGCAGATTGCACCAATTTCCTGTTGACACAGGAAAATTGGCTGGAAGCCTTGCTAAATAAAGGGATTAGGGTACAGCTGTCTGTATTCTTATTATCTTGCTGATTTTGCTGATGAAGTCAACAGGTGGTAGTGCCTTTTAGTAAAGGACAGAGGAAATAGCTGGATGGCCCGATTCGATGAGTCGTTTTCTGATTAAGCGATTGTATTCGTGGATGAACGTCCAGATCGCGCCAATATGGTTTTCTAGCTTCTTTGAGAACGACAGGGTCTTTCTGACTAATCGCGATACCCGCTGTCGCATCGTGTT
>NZ_JASATW010000037.1:0-33511 GCF_030405905.1 Sphaerothrix gracilis Ecp01 | reverse complement strand
CCTCAGCGCCGATCAGGTGCTCTACAAAGGGGACAAGGCTATTCGCGTGGTGCGCTACCGCCCTGTAGACAATAACTGGATTTGGGCAGGCTTTGAAAATGGCGATATTCAGGGCTGGAACTTGCTGAGCAATCAGCAGTTTTTCTACTCTTATCGCCAAGACGATCGCGTCTTTGATCTGGCGCTGAGCCGCGATTCGCGATCGCTGTTTAGCGGTCACGGCAGCGGTCTGGTGCTGCAGTGGGATACCTCTCCGGCCAGTCTCAGCGCGACCCGCAGCGAACCCGATCGCGGCTTTGAGGTAGACTTTGCCGTACAGTCCCTGGCGCTAGTGGGGCCGCAGGAAGATCACTTGGCGATCGCTGGCCGCTACAACCAGCTCGTGCTGCTCGATTTGGCAGAAGAGTCTTTTCGCGGCGTGGACTATCGCTCTGGCAGCAGCAATGACTATATTTTCAGCTTGGCAACTGCCTTGGAAAAGCCCAACCTGCTGGCAACGGCTGACAATCGCGGCTACATCACCCTCTGGAATTTAACCGCCTGCCTCACCTCTGATTCTCCCTGCGAGATTGTCGATGAATGGTCTACCGGACACAACGGTGAGGCTGTTAGAGCAGTTGCCCTGTCTGATGATGGCTGCTATCTAGCCAGTGTCGGCGACGATGGCCGCACCCTGCTCTGGCCCCTAACCAGTAACGGTACCCGCCGACCTAATCAGGCCGAAGGTGAAATATTGCGGCGAGCTGATGAGCCGCTCAATGCGGTCGATGTGACCCAGAATCGCGATCGCGTGCTGGTGGTCAGCGGCGGCAATGACGCTGAAGTCCGGTTGAAAGCTGTTAAGGTGAGCGATAGTCAATTACCGCCTGGGCAGTGCAGTCTGGGCAACTAAAGAGTGGCGGCCCGCTGGGCCAGTTGAGAGCGAAGCAGAACGGCAATGACAGATGAGCAAGCCAATCTAAATCCCGGCGCTACTGGCGCTATCAGTTTTCCTCCGGATGTGGACAGCACGGCTGAAATTCTGTCGCTTCCTGCCGAGCAGCGACAACTGATGTTTTGGCTAGTGCGACAGGACTCAGCCCAGTTCGAGCAGATCATGACGGTGCTCAACCGTCCGGCAGGAGAAGTGCGCGGCATTCTTTCCAGCCTGATACAGCAGGGCTTAGTCACAGCTCTGGGGGAGGATAGTTATCGGGCAATGACCGGCAACTCTACCGCGTCCCAGCAGGCCGAAAATATGCTGCAGACGCTGACGCCGGGCAAGCCGCTGGCCGTGATTCTCAACTCTTCCGGACGCGATACGGTAACGCCGGGAGACTCGTTTGAGCTAGGCGTCACTGTCAGCAATCGCGGCAATCGCAGCGCCGTGATCAATATTTTTCTCGACGATCTGACGCCTGCTCTGCGCCCCTGGTGTCAGACGGTTCAAGAATATTTGGCTCTGGCCCCCGATCAGAGTGGTGAGGTGCTATTTCACTTCCAGGTGCCGCCTGAGGCTCTGCCCGGTTTGCTCAGCTACGTGCTGATCGTCGATTCGCCCCAGCACTACCCGGAGTATCCACCGGCTCGCTATAACCAGCAAATCCAGGTCTTGCCGCCAGATACGGCCAGCGTTGAGGCTAATGATCCGACCTTTGTGGTTGAGCCTGCTACTAGCCCCGATACGCCAGCGGCAATTCCGCCGGGGGGCGCTCTGCAGGTGCAGGTACAGGTTTACAATCGCTCAGAGCGGGTCGATCGCTTTCGCTTGGCCTGCACCGATCTACCAGAGGACTGGTTCAGCATTGACTATCCCCAGGACACGAAAGGGTTGGGACTGGTAGTACAGGCAGACAGTTTGGGCCTCAACCCCGGCGATCGCGGCAGTATCTCGCTGGTAATTACGCCGCCCACAGACGCGATCGCTGGCAGCTATGTCCCCACCCTGCGGCTCTACTCGGAGAACAACCCCGGTCTGGGCCTGCTAGCGATGGTGTACCTGCAGGTATTGCCGATTTACCTGCTGCAGGCCGAGATGAAGACCTTAGTGGGGCAGGTGCGCCGCCAGCCCGCTCGCTTTGAGCTGCAGTTTGTCAACAACGGCAATATTGAGCGCGACCTGCTGCTGCAGGCTCAGAGCTTAGACGAAGCGGGTCTGTGTGACTACACCCTCAGCGCCGATGCGGTGACCTTAGCTCCCTGGCAAACGGCCTATATCGAGCTGCGCGGTCAGCCCCAACGCTGGTGGCGACGGCCCCTGTTTGGCCTAGGCCGCATTCTCAATTTTCGGGTCGATATCAGCGATCGCCAGCAGTTGCCCCTGCCCCAAAGTTCGCTGCAGGGCTACCTGACCTGGCTACCTCGTCCTTGGTGGCAGCTTTTGCTGCTGGTGTTGGCCGGGCTGGGGGTTTTAGCGACGCTGGTGTGGCTGATTTGGTGGCTGTTCTTCCGGCCACCGACGACGCCCAAAATTTTGGACTTCGTGGCTGAAGATGCCCGCTATGCCGCCGTTAATCAGGATATTGCCCGCGTGGGCTGGGAAATTGAGCATCCCGATCGGGTGCGGACGCTGAAGGTGACAGGCTATTCTGCAGACGGTACCGTCATCAGCGGCCCGCTGGTCTATGACTTTTCTCAGGGCCTGCCGATTACCCTAGATCCCTTTTGCGATCGCGACGAAGTTATTCTCACCTGCCGCAACGTCCGCACCGATGCCCGGCAGGCTGGGGAATACGTGTTTGAGCTGACCATCGTGCCTAAAGGGCGGCTGCGGCGGCAGATTGAGTCCCAGCGCACCAGCACCGTTGTGATCGATCCAGTCCCGCTGCCGACAGTGACAGAGCTGGCCCCCGGTCAAACCCTCTACCGGGAACTGGGCAGCCAGCCCGTAGCCAATGATCCGCGCCCCGAACAGCAGGCTCCTGCCGTCACCCCTGAAGGTATCCGGCTCAACTGGATTGTGACCAACCCGAAACAGCTCCAAGCCCTCCTGCTGACGGTGCGCGACAGCGAAGAGACAGTCTTAGGCGGACGCCGTTTTCCCCTGCGCAACCAGGAGTCGGGGGAACTAGAGCTGCCGGAAGCACTACAAAATCTTTGCCAGCTCGGTAATGTCTTAGTTTGCCGAGATGTGCCGACTGGCGTGTTCCAGGTCGGCGAATATGTCTTTGAGCTGACAGCCGTGCCTTTAGGCGTAGATCCAGAGCAAACCTTAGAACCTAAACTAACTGAATCAATCAAAATTGTGCCGCGATCGCCGCGTTTAGTGACATTTCAAATCAACGGCCAGGAAGCCCAGCCCAAGTACCTACTGCCCGTAGATGAGGGCCAACCGATTCCGGTAATCACGGTGGCCTGGCAGGTAGAAGGCGGCGAAGCGACCCGCGTAGCGCTGCTGCCCTCGCCAGGCACTGTTCCTCTCCAGGGAGCGATGCGCTATCCGCTAGGAGCTGAACCGGGAACCACCATTTTGACGCTGCAGGTGGGCAATGATGGAGACGAACCCATCCAGCGATCAGTTGTGCTTCAAACGTTTGATCCTACCCCCAGTAATCCGGCTGAGGCTGCCGCTGCTGCCGCTGTCGAAGCCGCCGCCGCTCTCGCCGAAGTTCAGCAGCAGGCTGGTGGCAGTCCTGGTGGTAGTCCTGCTGGCAGGACTGGAAGCAGCGGCAACGGTGCTAGCGGCCCTCCGGCTCCGCCACCTCTAGATGCACCTGCTACTGTCGATCCGGGTCAGCCCTCTCCAGCCGAGACGCCGCCCCAGTTTGACTAAAGTAATCCTTGCTACAGATACGCCTTTTGAAAGAGGATTTCAGACAGTTAATCGCCTAAGCTTCTAACACGTATAAGCAATAATTAGCTTAAATCAGCTAATGTCTACAAAGGCTAATTAACTGGTTTAAGTCATTTAAAGTTTTGCTTTATTTTTAATACTATTGGAGGCTTTCGTGAATTTCTTTCGCTCAGTCCGAACGGCGTTGATTGGCCTATGCCTAGTTTTTGTCTTGACCACTACAGCCGCTTGTAGCACCGGTGCAGATCGGGCAGCTAGCCCCAATGCCCTGCCCACCAGCTCTTATAGCCAGCTTGAGCGCGGCAACACCTCTTCGGGAGAAGCCTTTGGTACCTGGGTTGTGCAAACTGCCAACGGGCTAATTCAAGATGCCTACGTGCGCGATAATGACAAACTCGGCGTCGTGATTACACCTCAGGTGCGGCCAAATGAAGTGCGATCATTAGCCAAGTCTTTGGCCCAGGGATTTGAGAAAAATTTTCCCAACCGCGATCTAAAAGTGCTGGTTTATACGCCTGACAAAAAGCTGATTTTGACTGCTAAATATAACGACGCAAACCGCACAATTGAATATCAATAAGTAGCAAAAACCAGATTAGAAACTAGGAGACTTTATGCCAAGTAGTAACGAATATCGCCGCCAAGTCATGAATGATTTGGCCCAGGGCAATGTTGAGTCTTTAGACAGCTCTAGCGAGCCAGCCCAGCAGTACGACAACTTTGATGACTTTGCTCAGCGCTCTTCTCGCAGCGAACGCCGTCAGCTCTTTGGCCGCGCTTTCCACCCCGATCGCGTACCTTCCAGCCAAATGGAGCCGGAACTGAAAAAGGCGATCGCTCAGGTTAAGCCCAATGAGCGGGACGATGTAGCCAGAGAATTCTTTAAGCACCTGAAGAAGCGAGGACTCAGCGATCGCGATCTAGAGCGTCAGCTAGGACTCTCGACTCATCACGCTAGCCGGATGAATGCTGATGATGTCTCGAAGCTAGCCGCCTTTGCCTATCACAACCATCCGGATATTTTTCAGGAGGTAATGGCCGATCAGCCTGCAATTATCAAATTTTTGAGCAATCCGCTGGTGGGTGCTGCTTTGGGAGCTGTGGCATCTAAGTGGTTTGGCCGCCGGTAAAACGCAGTAATTTAATTCAATACTTATGCTCAAGAGGGCGATTGCAAACAAAATGCGATCGCCTTCAGTGGCTTGTTCTCCACGTTATGCAGTCTAAGCCTCATTGAATAACCCATGAACACATCTCGAATCACCCAAAGAACAGGCATAGATGTTGATACTTCTCATCTTCTCGACTTTATCAAAGCACCCATAAAAGATGTAATTCGTGTGCTTGATGATTTAGCGCCAATTGAGATTCAAAGGAACGTTTACAGTAGACGTATCAGAGTAGATGATTCAGGGTACTTGTTTTACCAAATCAGAGGCAATTCTTGGACGACTATCGAATACGTTGCTAGCAGTCGTTTACAAATTAATAGCTACATCCCCGAAATAGTAAAGACTTTGAGAGCGAAGACCGTTCATTATGAATACAACGACACAACAGAATTCATGAGCTATACCTGTTCTGATTCAACAGGTGTATTAGACTCATACAGTTACAGCTCTGACGATCTCTCTGAGGAAGAGTTTGAAGAGGAAGATCTGGTTGATCCCTTTGAACAGGTCAGCCAACGGCTAGCAAACCAGGGAATTTATGCACTGTGTGGTGAGTGGTCGGGTCGTTTTACCTCTGATGGTAGCTGGTTGAATATTTCTGATCCCGGAGTTTTTTCTGAAGATTTCACAGCTTTTGACTATCTCATTCTTCGAGGCTCAGTTAGCGATTAGAGCGCTGAATGTAGGGTTGGCACATTTGACAATAGGTTAAAGAGAACTTTATCGAAGTTTTGTGCGATCGCTACGTGCTGAATCAGACGAATACGTTTAAGATCTGAGCCGTTACCCCTTCTGTGATCGCTGTGCGGAATTTTCTGCATCATCTGCAAGCAATACCAGCCTGGGCTGTTTTATCGCTGTCGATAAACGGGCTGTTGTTTGTGACCGTGCTGTTACTGTCGCAAAGTTCACAGCCGCCTGCGCCCCGATCGCCCGTTTTGCCCCAAGCCAATGCCTCAGTTGCCGATGGCCTTGAGGAAACCAGCTTTGAAGTGCAGCTCGGCGCTCGCCAGCAGCTTAACTATCAGCAGTGGGTGTCGCTGCTAGCCCAAGAGGCTGACGCGATCGCTGTTCAAGAACCCGACAATCTCGCTGTTCTATTAGGGGATTCTATCAGCCTGTGGTTTCCTGCTGAGCTGCTGCCCGCAGAACAAACCTGGCTGAATCAGGGTATTTCTGGCGATACTACCGCCGGACTCTTAGAGAGAGCTGAACTGCTCGATCGCACCCGGCCTCAAGTCATTCTGGTGATGATCGGCATCAACGATCTAATTTGGGGCAAACAGGACGCGGAGATTTTGAATAACTATCGTCAGCTCGTAGAATATCTGAGCTGGGCGCACCCGCGCACTCAAATTATTGTGCAGTCAATCCTGCCCCACAGCGCTGAACAGTCTACCTGGCAGGGCCGCGATCGCCTTTTAGTCCTGCCTAATAGCCGTATCCGCGATCTGAACCAAAGTCTCGAAGAGATTGCTATTGACAGCGGTGTGGAATATCTCAATCTCTACCCCCTTTTTGCCGATACGGAAGGGCGGCTACGCTCTGATCTGACGACGGATGGGCTGCACTTGAACGATCAGGGCTATTTGGTGTGGCGCACAGCGATCGCGCTGTACCGAGAGCTAGAGCAGTAGGGATGAGGGCGATGAGGAATGTCCCTTTAACCAGTTCCAGCCAAACCGCTATGCTAGGGATGGAACAAACGCTGCTCGGCAGGGAGTGTCATGGATACGAAGGCTTTTAAGCGATCGCTGCAAAAATCAGCTAACTACCACCGCAAGGGCTTCGGCCATGAAGAGTCGGTGGCAAATCAGCTTGATTCGGAGTACAAGAGCGGCCTGATCCAGCAGATCCGTGACAATCACTACACTCTGACGCGAGGCGAGGTGACGGTGCGGCTGGCAGAGGCATTTGGCTTTTGCTGGGGCGTGGAGCGGGCCGTGCAAATGGCCTATGAAACCCGACAGCATTTTCCCCAAGAGCGCATCTGGATTACCAACGAAATCATTCACAATCCCGGCGTCAACCAGCGTCTGAAAGAGATGAATGTGGGCTTTATTGACGTCCATAACGGTGAGAAAGATTTTTCAGTGGTGGAGTCAGGTAATGTAGTCATCTTGCCTGCTTTCGGCGCTAGCGTGCAGGAAATGCAGTTGCTCAACGATCGTAACTGCACCATTGTCGATACCACCTGCCCTTGGGTATCAAAGGTGTGGAACACAGTAGAAAAGCACAAGAAGAAAGACTACACCTCTATCATCCACGGCAAGTACAAGCACGAAGAAACCATTGCCACCAGCTCTTTTGCCGGTAAGTATTTGGTGGTGCTGAACTTAGCCGAAGCTGAATACGTAGCCGACTATATTCTCAACGGCGGCGATCGCAGCGAGTTTATGGCCAAGTTCGATCAGGCTACTTCAGCCGATTTTGATCCCGACGTGGATCTAGAGCGGGTAGGAATTGCTAACCAAACCACTATGCTCAAAGGCGAAACTGAGGCGATCGGCAAGCTGTTTGAGCGCACCATGCTGCAAAAGTACGGGCCGCTAGAGCTAGATGAGCATTTTCAAAGCTTCAATACCATCTGCGACGCCACTCAAGAGCGGCAGGATGCCATGTTTGAGCTGGTGGATGAAAAGGTAGACCTGATGGTGGTCATCGGCGGCTACAACTCGTCCAACACCACCCATCTGCAAGAGATCGCCATCGAGCACAGCATCCCTTCCTATCACATCGACAGCGCCTCGCGGATTGGCCCCGGCAACCGAATTGAGCATAAAGTCCTCCACGGCGAGATGACGGTCACCGAGCCTTGGCTGCCCGCTGGCCCTATCACCGTTGGCGTCACCTCTGGGGCCTCTACGCCCGATAAATCCGTAGAAGATACGATTGAATATATCTTTGCGCTCAAAGCTGCGGCTCCGGTAGCTGGTTGACTCAGCCGATAGAACTGACCTATGGCCTTTTCTACCAAACTGCTCGATCAAAAGCTGGCTCAGATTCGTCAGCAAAACGAGCGCGATCGCCAGCGACTTCTGGCCAAGGCACTCTCCTGGCTGCAGCAGAACGGGGAACGCTTCGGCATCTGCGGCGGCTATCTATTCGGCTCCATGACCCAGCCGGGCAGGTTTACCCAACACTCAGATCTCGATCTCGCCGTTGATACCCTGGCAGTGGGCAATCCATTTGGGTTGTCCAGCTACCTCTCAACTGATCTCGATCGCGACGTGGACATCGTGCCCCTAGATCAGTGCCACTTTGCCGATAAAATTCGTCAAACCGGACTGCAATGGAGCACGAAAAGATAGTTGGCCTGACGGCTGAGCTAAAAGCTCAGCTACGGCTAATTGAGCGCGTTTATCAGAGGTTGCAGGCACGTTTAGAAGATGGGCTAGAGACACCAGCGCAGCGAGATAGCATTGCCTACCAGATTCATAATCTGTACTGTGCGGCTGAAGATTTGCTGCAGCTCGTGGCTCATACCTTCGAGAACCAAATTGGAGCTGGCGGCAACTGGCACCGCACGCTTTTGCTGCGCCTGAGCGAACCCGTGATCGAAATCCGCCCGGCTTTTCTGTCAGAGGAGACTTTTGAAGTTCTGAACCAGCTCAGAGGATTTCGGCATTTTGTCCGACACGGCTACGGTGCTGAAATTGAGATCAATCAGCTTAAAGCTAACTTGGCTTTAGTCCAGCGTTTACAAACCCTTTTGCCCCAAGATTTGCACAGTTTCTTGGTACGGCTAAGCCAGCCCGACCGCTAATTCATATCGCCACTTGGCTGCTTTCTTTGGGTTCCTAAACTTCTATCTGCTGACGGAATATCCTTCGACCGGAAGGAAGACGGCGATCGCCTGCTGGATTTTTTACCTTTGAAGAAATTTAGCAAAGCCGCTCTCAGCCATGTCTAGCAATAACTACGAAGAAAAATACACAAAGCCTGATCTGCGTCGTCAGCTCAAGGAAGAAATCAAGCAGTCTGACAAAGGCGGCGAGCCGGGGCAGTGGTCGGCCCGCAAAAGTCAGCTCCTCGTACAGGAATATGAAAAACAGGGCGGCGGCTACAAAAAAGACGAGAAAGACGAAGCTGCTAAGTCACTAGAGGAATGGACAGAGCAGAACTGGCAAACTGTAGACGGTCAGGGAGATGCCCGTCATGGCGAGATCACCAAACGCTATTTGCCCAAAGAGGTTTGGGATCGGCTCAGCGATGAAGAAAAGCAGCAGGCCGAGCAGACCAAAAAGTCAGGTTCCAAGGACAACGAGCAGTATGTTGCTTGGACGCCGGCGATTAAGCGAGCCATGCGCGAAGCAGGCTACGCCCCTGAGTCTGAGCAAGACACAGAGCCAACTAAACAAGAACTGTATGAGCAGGCGCAAGACTTAGATGTCTCAGGCCGTAGCCAGATGGATAAGAGCGAGCTAAAAGAGGCCGTGTCTGAGGCGAAGGGAGAAGGACTGAGCGAGCAGACCCGCGAACAGCTTTACGAGCGGGCGCAGGACTTGGATATTTCAGGCCGCAGCCAGATGAATAAGGAGGAACTCATTGAAGCTATCCAGTCGCAGAACGCTTAAAAGCGCACGAGATCCTTTTAATCCATGAGTCCAGCAGTTTAGCTCTAGGCAAGCAAATCATTTTGACCCTATTTGGCCCAATTTCTGCGCAAATGCCTGCCAAGAACTTCTCGGAAGGGACAGAGGCCACTAGACTATAGGCAGAATCTGAAACCTATACAACAGAGAGCGGGCGTTGACTGAGGATAATTCGTCTGTAGCGCCGCAGATGTTTTTGCGCAAAGAACTGCGCGAACTCGTGCGATCGCAGCTACAGGTGCTTTTAGAGCAGCGAAACTTTCAGGGGGCCAAGGCACTGCTGGTGCCCGTCAAGCCTGTGGATATCGCTGAGGCCATTGAGGGGTTGCCTGAATCGATGCAGGCGATCGCTTTTCGGCTGCTTTCTAAAAGCGAGGCCATTGAGGTCTACGAAAATCTAGACTCAACCGTGCAGCAGCTCCTGATTGAGGACTTCAAGCGGCAGGACGTGCTTGATGTAGTTGATAAGATGTCGCCGGACGATCGGGCACGGCTGTTTGACGAGCTGCCGGCCAAGGTTGTGCGACAACTGCTGAAACAGCTCAGCCCAGAGGAGCGACAGGCTACGGCGTTGCTGCTGGGCTATGAGCAGGGTACCGCTGGCCGCATCATGACGCCAGAATACCTCTCGCTCAAAGAAGGCTGGACGGTGGCGCGATCGCTAGACTACATTCGCAACCGGGCCCACGTCAGCGAAACCATTTACTATCTTTACGTCACAGACGCGGCGCGGCGGCTGACAGGCATTATCTCTCTGCGGGATCTAGTCGTCGGCCACCCAGAGCAAACCATTGGGGATCTGATGATCCGTGAGGTGGTTTCAGTCCAAACCGACATGGATCAAGAGGAAGTTGCCCGGTTAATTCAGCGCTACGACTTTCTGGCCGTGCCGGTAGTCGATACTGAGCAGCGGCTGGTAGGGATCATCACCGTCGATGATGTGATCGACATTTTGGAAGAAGAGGCCACTGAGGATATTTATGCCCTAGGCGGTCTACAATCGGGCGGGGATAACTACTTTCAGACCAACTTACTAACGGTTGCCCGCAGGCGGGTGGTTTGGCTATCGGTACTGCTGATTACCAATACGGTGACGACCGCTGTGATTCGCAGTCAAGAAGCGGTGCTAGAGCAGGTAGTGGTGCTGGCCGCATTTATTCCGCTGCTGATTGGCACGGGGGGCAACGTCGGTGCTCAGTCTTCAACCGTGGTCATTCGCGGTCTTAATACCGATGAGATTAAAACCAGCGGGGCGCTGCGGGTAATTCGACGAGAGGCGATCGCGGGCGCTTTTCTAGGGTTGATGCTGGGTATCGTAGTTATGGTTTGGGCCTTTGTTTTGCAGGGCAGCCTGCAGGTGGCAGTGATTGTGGGCTGCAGCCTGCTGGCTATTTCGATTCTGGCCTCAGCCACGGGATCGGCCCTGCCTTTTCTGTTTCAGGCTCTAGGACTCGATCCCGCTCTGATGTCTGCTCCGTTTATTACAACGGTGGTAGACGTGCTAGGTGTACTGCTATACCTCAATCTGGCGCGCCAAATTCTTGATATTTAGCCCCATCCAACCCAGATGAAATCAGGCGATCGCCGGGGATCGCTGAGTGGCAGCCTCAGCTCGGCAACGGCGCGCAAATGTTAAACTAGCAATACGGCACGTATACGTTAAATGCCATGCCAAAGCGCTGCCAGAGGATAGAGAGGCCAACCCCACAGATCTAAAGGCATAGCCACTCATTGAAGTTCGATACAAATGTTTACAATATCCGTAGAGACAGCTTATAGTTGCGATAATCATTAACTTTTAACTGGCTGAGAGGCCCAAGGCCGCAGCGTTTTATGATTCGCGCTCAGCCGCCTGATTCCCATAAATTATTTGATTGCAGATTTTCTTGTCCGGTTACGAAAAAGCGGGTTGCCTGTGTTCGAGAACTTAAAGCAAGATCTCAAGAATGACTTAATTGCAGGGTTGCTGGTGATTATTCCGCTAGCGACTACTATTTGGCTGACAATTACGATTGCCAACTGGGTCATTCGGTTTTTGACACGGTTTCCTAAGCAGCTCAATCCCTTCACCGGTCTGAATCCCTTCCTGGTAGATATGATTAATCTGCTAGTCGGGCTGGCGGTGCCGCTGCTGGCTATTTTGCTAATTGGCCTTATGGCCCGTAACATCGCGGGGCGATGGCTGCTGGATTTTGGCGAAAAGATTTTGCAGTCTATTCCCCTAGCCGGCTCGGTTTATAAAACCCTGCAGCAGCTTCTGCAAACGCTGCTCCAAGACTCTAAAAGTCGATTTCGCCGGGTTGTCCTAGTGGAATATCCCCGCCGGGGACTGTGGGCGATCGCTTTTGTCACAGGTTCAATGGTGGCGGCTCAGGCTCAGAATCCCCAGTTGCTGAGCGTCTTTATTCCGACAACGCCTAATCCCACCAGTGGCTGGTATGCTGTCGTACCTGAAAGTGACATCATCAACCTTTCGATTTCGATTGAGGAAGCCTTCAAAATCCTGCTCTCAGGGGGAATTGTTGGGCCCAATTTAGCGGCGGCTGTGCCGCCAGAGCGCCTGTCTGCTCATCTGTCTCAGTCAGAGGAGGGCACGGCGCGATCGCCCAATCCACCTGGATTAGATCTCAACCGACAGTCGCTGTCCATGCTGCAGCTTGAAGAAGACTAACAGCCCCTACCGTTCATAGGATTTTGCTATGCAAGCTCGTCGAATTGCACGAGAATTAGCCCTATTGGGCATGAGCCAGCTCTCCGATCAGCCCCAAAAACAGCAGCCTCGCAAGCTGGAGGAACTGATTTTGGCAGCAGTACGCACCCTGACTACGGACGCTCAAGAAACATTGGAAACGGCAGCCGCTGAGCTAAAGCGCGGCAGCGATCGCCTGATGAAAAGTGAAACCCAGGCGGCTGATGTAGCCGCCGCTCGCGGCAGGGTGGCAGAGTCTATCGAAGTGACTCAGTCCGCCATCAATCGATTAGGCTCAGCCCTGGAAATTCCAGAATTTATCCAGCTTGCCAATCAGAAAGAAGTGCAAA
This sequence comes from Sphaerothrix gracilis Ecp01, assembly GCF_030405905.1. Classification (NCBI taxonomy): domain Bacteria; kingdom Bacillati; phylum Cyanobacteriota; class Cyanophyceae; order Nodosilineales; family Nodosilineaceae; genus Sphaerothrix; species Sphaerothrix gracilis. The sequence goes on along the minus strand of NZ_JASATW010000037.1, from coordinate 20,933 downwards.
GCTATGCGCTGCAGCTACTTTCGCAAATTATGGACAATGCTGAACTGATTGATCAGCGTCTCAATCAGGCGATGGTGGCCTGGCAGATGAAGCGTCTTGCCCGCATCGATCGCGACATTTTGCGGACAGCCCTAGCTGAAATTTTGTTCTTGGGTATCCCCGATCGCGTGGCCATCAACGAAGCGGTCGAAATCGCTAAGCGCTATAGCGGCGATGATGGACACCGCTTTATTAATGGTGTGCTACGGCGCGTCACCGATCAGCTAGCTCAGGAGAAACGTACCCTTGATTCGGCTGAATCTTCGGCCTCACTGTCTTAGTTTTGCGATAGGTTAGGCTTTGAGCAAAACTTTTAGAGCAAGTCTTTATTCCGCGCTTAGGTAGGTAGTCATGGCATCTTTTAACTGGTTCCGTCGAGGCTACGACGAAGCCGAACCGCAAAAATCTGATGAGAAAACAGCCGAGCAGCCGAGTCAGACGGCGGCTGAACCCGCTGCTGACAAGCCCGCTAGCAGTGCCTCGCAGATGAGTTCAGAAGACTATCTGAAATGGGCCAAGGCCGCCTACCAAAATATTCAAAAGCAACAGGAGCCAACCTCAGCGCCAGCGGCGGCTGAGACAGCGCAGACTGCTGCACCAGAGACTCAGGCAGCCCCGACCGCTGCTGATTCTGCGCCTGAGTCCTCTGAAGCCGCAGAAGCGCCACCGGAAGCATCTACCGCAGCCGCAGAACCCCCTGTCACAGCGGATACAGCGGAAGTTTCTGCAGTCCCTGAGCAGGCAGAGCTAACAGCCGAACCAGCCGAGGCCGTTGCTGCTGAGTCACCCGCTCCTGCTGCGCCCTTTTGGGCCAGAGCCCAGACTGAACGGCAAGAGCGCCTAGAGCGTCTGCAAGAGGCAGCGATCGCAGAGCCAGAACCCGAACCGGAACCGCAGCCTACTGCCACCGCAGCCGCGCCGCCTGATCTGCCCGATGTTGACTTTGATGAAGCCTTTGTCTGGTCATCTGAGGTGCTAGCTGCTCAGGGCCGCCGCCCCGACGATATTTCGATAGAAGAAATTACCTGGCTTAAGCGACTGCGGCAGGGTCTCGACAAAACCCGTCGCAGCCTGGTGAATCAGCTCAAGTCTATTGTCGGTCAGGGGCCGCTGAATGAAGACGCGGTGATGGAGATTGAGGCGCTGCTGCTGCAGGCTGATGTCGGCGTCGAAGCGACTGACTACATTATTGAGACTTTGCAAGCCAAGCTGCGACAGGAAACGCTGCCGCCGGAACAGGCGATCGCCTACCTAAAGCGCATTCTGCGCGATATGCTCGACAGCCCCTTGGCGGGTGCCCACAACCTCACCTTTGTCCCCGATAAAGAAAACCTGACGGTTTGGCTGCTGACAGGCGTTAATGGCGCAGGTAAAACCACCACTATCGGCAAAATTGCGCACATTGCTAAAAAGTCAGGTTATGAGTGTTTGATTGCGGCGGCAGATACGTTTCGGGCCGCTGCGGTAGAGCAGGTGAAAGTTTGGGGCCAGCGCAGCAATGTCGAGGTCATTGCCAATCCCGGCAAGAACACCGATCCGGCAGCCGTGGTTTTTGACGCTATTACAGCGGCCCAGTCTCGCCATATTGAGCTGCTGCTGGTAGACACGGCTGGCCGCCTGCAAAATAAAAAAAATCTGATGGATGAGCTGTCTAAGGTACGTCGCATTATTGACAAGAAAGCCCCCCATGCCAGGGTGGAGTCATTGTTGGTGCTAGATGCCACCTTGGGACAAAATGGCCTGCGCCAAGCTGAAGTCTTCTCAGAAGCAGCCCAGCTTAGCGGTGTCGTGCTGACTAAGCTGGACGGAACAGCTAAGGGGGGTGTAGCCCTAGCCGTCGTGAAGCAGCTCGGATTGCCGATTCGCTTTATCGGCGCGGGTGAAGGGATTGAGGATCTGCGTCCCTTCTCTAGCTATGAGTTTGTCGAGGCTTTGCTGAGCGGCTAGAGTACTAGACAGCTTGCTCATGTTGGGAAGCCGTTTAACTGGCCAAGTAGCGCGATCGCTCCCACCTGTCAAAAACCATCACTCGAAATCTGCCCCACTAGCAGCTTTTTGCTGTTGTGTCCTAGGGTCAATGCGCGATCGCCCTGCTTTAACTAAGCTGAAAGTCATTGCTGCTTTTTAGATAAGCGTTATGACTCATCCCCATGTACCCAATAACGATCTGACGCAGGAAACCAATCGCGCCGCTTTAGAAACCGAAGAAGCGGCTGTTAACGAAGAGGCAATGCAGCCCCGCGCCGATGAGCGAGAAGGTTATGTCTATGCCAGCGGTAAAGACGCGCCGCGCCGCCGGATTTCCGGATTCGCCTTGGGCATTGCGGCAGCTATTGTGGCGGTTCTAGCCATTGGTCTGTTTGTTGCCTTCCGCAGCGAAGAACCTGCTACTCCCCCTCCCGCACTCGAATCGCCGTAACAAACTTATTTACCCAAAGGTAGTCTGCTCAACAACTGGGCACTCTAAAGCGGCAGCTCTTAAGAGCCGGCAATCCCTACCTTTGGTGTGCAATACGATGACAACTCAGCTAGCTCCAATTCAGTTGGAAGACGGTACGGTTATTTATGTGCAGGCGACCGATGTCGTCGTACCGCCGAGCCCCGTTCCAGCAGCCGTACCCGTAGAGCAGACGCGATCGCAGATGGGGCGGGGTGAGAAAGGCATTCTGCAGGACACAATGCGAGCCGCTCGTGGGTTTGTGACAGAGGCCGATCCGCAAACAGCGGCAATTCAGAGCTTTCAGGCCATTGAAGGCACCATCAAAGCCTATACCCACCACACCCTCAGCGCTTTTAAGCAAATTGCCGGGGCCAATGTGGACAAGGTAACGCTGGAGTTTGGTATTGAGGTAGGCGGCGAAGTGGGCGTACCCTACGTGACCAAAGGCACCGCCGACTGTAATCTCAAAATTACGGTGGAATGCTCTTTGCCTAAAAATCCGGCCTAAAAAATATTCCCCCTGCGGGCGGATTTGACCATACTGGCCATCAACACCAAATACATTTAACAAAACCCGCTCCCTACACACATCTTGTACGGGCGGGTTTAGCCTAATACGGGCCATTAATACCGAATACTATCAGCCAAGCTCGCCCCCTACAGACCTATCAGCGTCCAACGTCATCCAACAAAACCCACTCCTCCTATCTATACTATTGAATAGCTACCCGCTAAAATCCGCCCCCCTACCTGCAACTGCCGCGATCGCCCCATGACCTCGACCCTCAATACAGCCCAAACACAGATCTGGCACTGGCAGACATTTCCCATCCGCTATCAGCAAGCAGGTACAGCGGGAGCCCCTGTTTTACTAATTCATGGTTTCGGCGCTTCCAGCGATCACTGGCGTAAAAATATTTCTGATTTAGGCCAGTCACACCGGGTGTATGCCATTGACTTGATTGGCTTTGGTGGCTCTGCGAAACCTACCCCCAATCAGCCAATTGCCTATACGTTTGAAACCTGGGGCGAACAGGTTTTAAGCTTTTGCCGGGAAGTAATTGGGGAACCGGCTTTTCTGGTTGGCAACTCAATTGGCTGTATCGTGGCATTGCAGGCAGCCGCGATCGCCCCTGAACAGGTACGCGGCGTGGCGATGCTGGACTGCTCCTTGCGACTGCTGCACGATCGCAAGCGCGTCACCTTGCCCTGGTACCGGAGCTGGAGCGCCCCTATTCTGCAAAAGGTCTTAGCGTACAAAGCCATAGGCCACTTCTTTTTCTCCCGGCTGGCTCGGCCCAAGGTAGTTCGCCGCATTCTAGAGCAGGCTTATGGTCGCCCAGAAGCTGTCACTGATGAGCTGATCGATTGTTTAATCAAACCTGCCGCCGATCCGGGGGCTGCTGATGTATTTTTGGCCTTTATCGGCTATTCTCAAGGCCCGCTGCCAGAGGACTTGCTACCTCAGATGCAGTGTCCGGTCCTCAGCGTTTGGGGCGAAGCCGATCCCTGGGAACCCGTAGCGCTAGGCCGTCAGTTTACGAATTTTGCCGCAGTTGAGGATTTTATCACCCTGCCAGGGGTAGGCCATTGTCCCCAGGATGAAGCTCCAGAACAGGTTAATCCAATTCTGACCGAGTGGATCGCCAAGCATTCCTGAAGCCATCATTCCCAAACCAATTAGCCATGAAAAAGCCCTGTGACACGGCCGACACAGGGCACAACAGTTAAACGCTTGTTGAATTCCTTAGCCATAAGGATGGCTCATCTTAGCCATTCAACAGCGATCACTGTGACGGTTTTGAAAATGGCCTAAGCCTGCTGCCATAATTTATTTCTTATACAGGTTCTTATACAGGCGGTAGCCAGCTTGCCGCTAATCCTAACGCCGGAATTGCCAACAGCGTGATGAAAGCCAAAACGTCATTCACCGATCGCGTCAGCAAATCTACCCGCACTAGCAGCCCCGCCGCAATCATCATCAAAATGTAGGCAAAGACCTGTAGCCAAACCAGGGCTGCCACAAACAGCGAAGCCAGCACCATCACCATGACGAAGTAGCCCATGTCTGACTGAAATCCCAGCAGCACAAACTCTCGTGATGGCTTCCACAGGATCGTTAGAATGCCTGCTTTAATAACCAAAAAAGCTGCGGTCAGTATCCAGCTTAGGTGTGAGGCTTCCCAAGTGCGCAGGAACCAGCCAAACGTGGCGTAGATTAAAAACAGCAGTATGAATGAAAGCCAAAACCGCTGAGTTAGCTTAGTCATAGATCCGTAGAGATGGCCTGAACCGGACAGGTAGGAATGCACTGCTCGCAGACAATGCAGCGCGATCGCACAAATGTCAGCTTGAACGTTTCTGCATCTAAAGTGAGTGCCTGAGTCGGGCAAACTCCGGTACAGAGTCCGCAGTCTACGCAGACCGTTTCATCAATCAAGATTTCTCGGTTAGAAGAAGAGAGGCCAATTCCCTGTACCTGTAGCCACTCAATCGCTTCATTGAGCTGGTCAATATCCCCCGATAGCTCAACCACTAGCTTGCCAATCTGGTTGGGAGCCACCTGTGCCCGGATAATATTAGCCGCTACGTTGAAGTCTTTGGCCAATCGATAGGTAATTGGCATATGGACAGAGCGTTTAGGAAAGGTGAGTGTAAGGCGTTTTTTCACCGCTGAAGCTGCTAGAAAGTTCCGTTAAACTGAATAAGCAAACCTGTCTTTATTTTTAGCGCATGGCGGCTGATTCTTCTGATTCTGCAAAACAATCGCAAGCTTCGACTTCTCTAGGGCAGCAGCTGCGTAACTTGGTCTTAGTGGTAGTGGCGACGGTACTGACAGTGGCCGTTGTTCTGGGGTTTCAGACCCGCACTCCCTCCGCTTCTTTAAGCGAGATGGCAGCAGCGGCAGTTCCCTTAGAGACGGCATTGACCAATCAAAAGCCTACCTTCATGGAGTTTTACGCCAACTGGTGTACAAGCTGTCAGGCAATGGCGGCTGATTTGCAGACGCTAAAAGATGAGTACGGCGATCGCGTCAACTTCGTCATGCTCAATGTAGACAACAGCAAGTGGCTGCCAGAAATGCTGCACTACCGCGTCGATGGCATTCCCCATTTTGTTTATCTAGATCAAACGGGAGAAAGCATTGGCAGCGCCATTGGCGAGCAGCCCCGTCTGATCATTGCTGAAAATCTAGATGCGCTTTTGAGCAGCCAGTCTTTGCCCCACGCCCGCGCCACCGGACGCACCTCGGACATCGACAAAGCACCGCTCACAGCCTCCCCCAGCCAGGAGGATCCTCGCAGTCACGGCGCTCAGGTGGTCAACTAGGTAGATTAAGGCTCTACTAGCTGCCTGTAGGTGCTTACGGTTATGGATGGATTTCCTGATGACTTATCGTTTGGCGGTGTGGTGATGCTTCACCACTTCGCGCACTAGCGTCGCCAACCGCTCAGCGCTATCGATCATCGCTAAATCTTCAGTGGCTTGGGCCATTTGAGCCAGCCGCTCGCGGTCATTGAGCAAAGTCAGCACGCGATCGCGCAGGTCTTCCACGGTCAGGCTGGACTGGCGGCTGACAATAGCTGCGCCAGCCGCTGCAAACACAGCCGCATTGTAGGTTTGGTGGTCTTCTGCGGCAAAGGGATAGGGAATTAAGATAGCCGGAGTGCGGGTCACGGCTAGCTCTGTCAAAGTACCAGCTCCGGCGCGGCTAATGGCAAAATCGGCTCGCTGCAGCAGAGCGGCCATATTGTCATAGAACGGGCGGTGAATGTAGTGGGGATGGCTTAGCTGATCTACCTCCGGATCATTGTCGCCGGTGAGATGCACTATCCAGGTGCCAGAGTCTAGCCAAGCCGGAGCCGCCTGTCGCACAAGCTGATTCACCGCGACCGCCCCCTGACTGCCGCCAATGACGACGATTAAAGGCGCTGACTTGGGAATGGCAAACTCCTGTAAATCTTCAGCCGCCTGCAGGAACTGCGATCGTACCGGGGTGCCAACACAGATGCTGCTGGTGCGGGGCAGTAGGCTGGAGGCCGCGTCAAAGCCAAGGGCGACTTTAGTACACCAGGGACTCAGCCAGCGGGTTACTTTGCCGGGTAAAGCATTGGATTCGTGCAGGATGGCGGGTAAGCCTAGGCTGCGAGCCGCCATAATCGCTGGCGCCGAGATATATCCCCCCGTGGTAAAGACTCCCTGAAACTGACCCTGCTGTAATAGCTGCCGCACTTGAAACACCGCCTTCATTAGCTGGCTCAGCAGGCGAATGCTGCCCAAACCGAGCCGTCCCTGAAAGCCACCGACGCGAATAGTATGGAGCGGATATTTTTCTGGAACTAGCTGGGTTTCCAGACGGTCTGGTACCCCTAGCCACTCGATTTCAAAATTCTTGAGCTGTTCAGCCGTGGCGATCGCCGGAAATAAATGTCCCCCGGTGCCGCTGGCTGCCACGAGAAGTCGAGTGGGAGATGAAACCAAAACAGTACCCTCAATGCGTTGCTACTGACCTAGGCTGTTTAAATTGCAGTTCTGCTTATGATCCTATCGAGCCACGGTCAATTTCAGCCGATAAATTTACGGCCAGCCTATAATTTGAGTTACTTGGGATCTACACTCTGTACTAGATAAACGACAAACCAGCTTCATGGAAGGTTTTATGATTAGCCGCATGGGACAAACCCTATCTGCTCTACTCTTGGGATTTGCCCTGGGAGGACTGCCAGCCCCTAAAGCCACTGCCGCTCCCCCTGAAACGGCCCCCCCGGAGCTGACTAATGTGCTAGAGCAGATTGAAGCTGCTGCTAATGCTCAAGATCTTGACGGGGTCATGCAGTTTTATGGCTCAGAGTTTACCAACACCGATGGCTTCAACCGGGAACAGCTCTCCCAGGCTTTAGAGCAGCTCTGGCGGCAGTACCCCCAGGTAAACTATCGGTTGGAGCTACAGTCTTGGGAGCAGTCAGGCGGCACGCTAACAGCAGAAACCATCACCCACCTCGAAGGCACGGGCATCAACTATGGCCGCACTCTAACTTTAGAATCTGCGGTGCGATCGCGGCAGCAGTTTGCCGCCGGGCAGGTGATTTCTCAAGAAATTCTTTCAGAGCGCAATCAGTTTAGCAGCGGTCAGAATCCGCCTGATGTCACGCTGGTTTTACCCGAAGAAACCGAGGCCGGAGAAACCTTTAACTTCGACGCAATTGTCCAAGAACCTTTGGGCGATCGCCTGCTGCTGGGCGCAGCCATTGACGAAGGCGTCACGGCTGAGGATTTCTTTGTGGCGCGTCCGCTCAACCTAGAACTTCTCTCAGCCGGTGGCCTCTTCAAAGTAGGAACAACTCCCGATCAACCCGATGATCGCTGGATTTCCGCCGTTTTGATTCGGGAAGACGGCACAACTGTCATCAGCCAACGGCTGCGAGTGCGCTAGCAACTCCCTGCAGCATGTCAAAGGAAACCGTGAAGCCATCAGGGGCGATCGCGCCCCACAGATCTGCTTCAGCCAGGAGACTGCCAACTAGGTGCGCGCCAAACAGGTTGGCCGCCCGCAGGTCAGCCGCGTGTAAATTGGCATGGGTCAAATCGGCATGACGTAGGCTGCTGCGGCGCAAATCGCTATATTCAAAATTGGCGTGAGACAGGTCTGCTCCCAAAAGTTTTGTCCAGCGCAGGTCGGCTCTACCTAAATTGGTACCGGCGAGCTTGGCATAGCTAAAATCCGCTGAGACTAAATGCATTCCCTGCAGGTCTAGTCCGCTAAGATCCGCGCCGCGAAAGTTACGCTTGCCATTTTCATATTGGGTCTGTAGCTGGCTTAGATTCATGGTCATTGCCCTTAATCCTCCAGTTCACTTACCTTTTAGTGAAGCTAGGATGAATTTTGTGACCGTCAGATTAAAGTTTTGATTGCCGATAAAACGGCTGAACCGAGCGCTGACCGGACGCTCGGTTCAATTCTTGCAAACTGTTACTAGCTCATTGCTTGCCTCTCAGAGGTTAGCGCTTTAAAGAGGCTTGGAGACAAAGCATCGGCTGTTTCAGAACTAAGGGCTTTAATGGCCGCTTGGGTCTGAGGCCCACAGATACCATCAATCGATCCGGCGTAAACTCCTTTAGCCCGTAAATACTGCTGCAAGGCTTCCCGTTCTAGACGGCTTGAAGTTTGAACGTCAAGCAGCAGTTCCTCTAACCATTCGCCTTCAATCTTTGCCTGCAACCGTAACTGCTGCAATCGAATTTGCTTCTCATCAATCAGGTTATGTCTATGGGCCAGCAAATGATCGACTTCATCTAGCAAAAAGCTCAGGGATGAATCTGTCTGAGCCTGTTCTAAAATTGCCGATAGCTGATCCGCTTCGGCCTCGCTGAGTTCTGGCCGCACCGCAATTTGACAGTAGGTTTCAATCGTTGCTCGATACTGCACCGCAGCGGCTGCAAGTGCTTTTGATGATTTCATCAACTCTCCCTCAATGACCACAAGACTCCACCGCAAAGGCGCGATCGCGAAACCACAGACAGATCGCTAGCCTCTATCGGCAAGTCACTAAATGTTTAGTGGTTTGGTGCCGCGAATCGTGACAGCCTTTTTATAAAGATTCTATGAGGTTATGTGAGTTTTAGGGCGAGGGTTAGCGGCACGGGAGATCTTCACAAGGGACTGTTCTCGCCATCGCTAAAAACCTAAATCAGCTTTGGCAGATTCAGCCGCCTTGAACACGGCAGCTGAGGGCATTTCTTCCCAAGCCGTATCGCCAATTTCGGCATAGAAGGTTTGGTCATAGGGACGAGTACGCACCACCACGGGCATGGGTACTGCGTGGCCCAAAATCAGGGCCTGCTGTTTCGAGTCCAGCTTGGCCAGCACCGATCGCAGGCTCTGTCCGCCTGATACCCCGGTGAAAATGGCGTCAATATCCTTCTCGTCATTCAGCAGCGCCGTAATCCGCGTACCCACCTGAGACATAACTTCGTTATCAATTCCAGATGGGCGCTGATCTACCACCAGCAGTGTCACAAAATATTTGCGCATTTCGCGGGCAATAATGCCGAAGATAGTTTGCTTAGCCGTGGCCGGATCGAGAAAGCGGTGGGCTTCTTCAATGGTGATCATGAGCTGCCGGGGGCGATCGCTGGGATTTTTGGTCTGCAAAAAGCGATCGGCTTTACGCACATAGCTGGCATGGATACGACGGGCAATGACATTGGTGGCCAACATGTAAGAGAGCATATTGGACTGGGAACCAAACTCAATCACCACGTGCTTGCCTGCATCAATCGCCTCCAGAATTTGGCCGACATAGTTGTGGGGGCAGGCGCTGCGAATATACTTCAGGTCGCTCAGCCGCGTCAGCTTACGCTGTAGCGCCATGATGGAGGATTTGCTGCCCATCTTGGTTTCGCAAAATTCCTGAATTTCCTCATTGGTCATAGTCAGCAGGCGGTTGATCCAGGACTTGCCGAACTCATTGCGCAGAATGATGGCGTTTTCTAGACTGGCTTCCGACAGGTTTAGCTCCCCTCGCACTAAAGTGAGGTCCTCTACGTCGATTTGATCAAAGCTGATGTAGAGTTCCTGGGCATCCCGCACGCCGCGCCGCTTAGTGGCTTCTGGATCGAGGGTGAAAATCTGTACCTGCCCCGGAAAGAGCTGCCGCAGCCCCTTCACCGTGCTGAAGTGCTTGCCCTCGCTGACCGCCTCCCAGCCGTATTCTGAGTGCATGTCAAAGATGAGATTGACGGCTGCCTGCTTGCGGATAATGCCGGAGAGCAGCAGCCGGGTTAGAAAAGACTTGCCTGTCCCCGACTTACCAAAAATACCGTTGCTGCGCTCTACAAAGCGATCGAGATCTAGGCAAATGGGCACGTCCATGTCAATGGGCTGCCCGATGGCGAAATTACGCCGATGGGGATCGTCCTCCCAGCCAAAGACGGCGCGAAAATCGCGCTCAGCCGCGTCGTAAACCTGGCTGAAGTGCCCCGGAATCGTTTTAACGGGGAGCAGCTCCATATCGGCGCTGCTTTGGGCCTGATAGGAAGCGAGGCCGTTACTAGTAGCCTTGCCGTTCTTGGCAGCATGAGGCGGAGCCGTTTTAGGCGTGAACATCAGCATTGGCGTCAAATCAATGGTGCCATAGGTCCCCGTACCCGCTAGTACCTGCTGTAAAAACAGATTGCTGGGTTCAGGCGGATTAGCCACAATCCGCTGGCTGGCAGTGCCCAAAGCAATATCGGTCAGCATACAAAAAAAGCGCGATCGCGCTCCCTGCACAACCAAGAACTTACCCACCCGCATCTCTTCGACCAAAACGTCTGGATGCAGGCGCACCTCTAGCCCCTGGCTGAGAGAACCTTGAATTACAGATCCTAGCGGCTTATCAAGTTCCATAGCCCTGTCAAAACGCTCGACGCTTGCAGCTATGGTAACTTGAGAACCGCTTTAATACATTAGTTCTCTATATTTGTGTCGGTACTTAACCTCGGCCCTTAATATCGGTGATGAGGCGCGGTTGGGTTTGCGGGCGCAAACCCAACCGATCAGCTGATCATCTGTGCCTGCATCTAGCCTAGAACTGGAAACCAACGCCGCCCTGCAGTGAGAGAGCCGCATCGCCCCCCTCCCGGTAAGCATCAAAGGCGATAATCGCGTTGCCGAAGACAACCATATTGCTGTTAGGTAGGGCGTAGTCAATGCCCGGCTGAATCACGAAGGCGGTTTGGTCACCAACGGGAGACGGTTCGTCCCCATCGGCCACAAACGAAACCCCAGCGCCGACGTAAACGTCCGTTTGCCAATTGATCGGGAAGTCATAGGAAACTGTCGGTACGAAAGCGCTAGAATCGCCAAATATTAGCGCCTGTCCCCGAATTGAGATGGGAGACTCTAGCAGCCGATAGCGCCCAGCAATCACGCCAGAGAAGCTATCGCCATTTCCTAAGTCGTCTTCGGTGAGGCCCACAGCCACGCCTAGACCAATATAGCTACCATAGGCAGCCTGAGCTTGAGCAGGGGCTGCTTTTACCAAGGTAAGTGCGCTTGCTAGTGCGGTGCTGGTAAGGGCAATTGTGCCAAAACCAGCAACCCAACGTTGACGACTCTTCATCTGCTTTACTCCTCACAAAACGCTGCCTAGTTGGAAACTCTATTCGCTATCAAGCTGATATCTGCTGTTGAGAGACAATCGGCGCGATCGCAGAGCGTCTTTAATCCCTCTGAAAGCAAGATTAGGCTTGATTTACGGGTTAATTCAAACAAATACCTGGAGTTTAGCAGGAAAATTGTGATTAATTGTTACAAAACAAGTAAATTAGCCCGTATTTCTCATGCCGGCGGCAATGCCATTGATCGTCAGCAGGGCACCGCGCAGCAGTTCACCCCGGCTATAGCGGGAACGAATAATCCCGGAAGCGGCACTGTCTCGGTGCTGACGCAGGCGCTTGAGCAGCGACACCTGCAGGAAGCCCAGCGGCACAATCGTACCGTTACGCAATTGCACCGATCGCTGCAGTTCTGGATCGCCGTCTAGCAGCTTGTGATGCCCGGTAATTTGCAGCACCAGATCCCGCGTCAGGTGGAACTCCTGAGCGATGGTTTCAAACATGACCTGGAAGCGATCGCGGTTATCCGGATGGGTCAGCTCTTGCACATAGTGCTCGGCAATCTGCAGATCCACCTTGGCCAAGGTCATCTCTACCTTAGAAATCACCATTTTGAAGAACGGCCACTTGTGATAGAAGTAGCGCAGCAGCTTCAGGTGCTCCTCCGGCTCTTGGTCCAGAAACTCCTTGAGCGCGGTGCCGACGCCATACCAGGAGGGCAGCAGAAAGCGAGTCTGGGTCCAGCTAAACACCCAGGGAATGGCTCGTAGACTCGCAAGATCTTTCTTGCCGCTCTTGCGTCGGGCTGGGCGAGAGCTGATTTGTAGCTGACTAATTTCCTCAATCGGCGTTACCTGATGGAAGAACTCTACTAGGTCAGGCTGCTCATAGATCAGCTCGCGGTAGTGGCAGCGGGCCCGGTGGGCTAGATCCTCCATGATCTCGTTCCAGGGCTTAATCTCATCAAAGCTATTGTTGAGCAAGCTGGCCTGAATTACCGCCGTCGTTACGGTTTCCAGGTTATATAAAGCCAAGTCAGGCAGGTTGTACTTAGAGGCCAGCACCTCACCCTGCTCGGTGATTTTAATCCGGCCCTTAATGCTGCGGCCTGGCTGGGCCAGAATCGCCTCGTAAGCAGGGCCACCGCCGCGACCGACTGAGCCGCCGCGACCGTGAAAAATGCGCAGGGCAAAGCCGCCATAAGCATCGGCTACGGTCTGCAAAGCCTGCTGTGCCTTGTGGATTTCCCAGTTACTGCTGAGGAAGCCAGAATCCTTGTTGCTGTCAGAATAGCCCAGCATCACCTCCTGCAGCGGCGTAAAGCCTGGCTCAGGATTTTCTACCGCCGCGTAGCCGCCGCGCAGCATAGCCGCATAGAGCGGCAATTCAAAGAGCTGCTGCATCACGTCGGGGGCCCGCTGCAGGTCTTCTACGGTCTCAAACAGGGGTACGGGCTGAATGGCCGCTTCGCCCGTGGTGGGGTCATACAGACCGGCTTCTTTTGCCAGCAGCAAAACCTCCAGCAGGTCGCTGACGTGGTGGCTCATGCTGATGACATAGCTGCGAATAATGCGGCTGCCAAACTCCTGATGCAGCTTGCGCACCATCCGAAATGTCTCAATAGTCTCGTTCACCTTTTCTGAGAAAGGCAGCTCCCCCGGAATCAGGGGGCGACGAGTTTTGAGTTCCTGGGTGAGCCACTCTGTCCGTTCGGCTTCCGACAGTTCGCTGTAGGGCTGAGGCAGAATCCCCAAGTAGGCGGTAATCTCATCAATGGCATCCGAGTGGCGAGAGCTTTCCTGGCGAATGTCAAGCTGGGCCAGGTTGAAGCCGTAGATTTCCACCTGACAGATCAGATTTTCTAGCTCTTGGCAAACCAGCCCGGTTTCCTTGAGGTTGCGCTGAATTAGGCGTAGCTCAGCTAGGAAGTCATCACTGGTTTGATAAATCGTGGCGGGGTTGAGCTTCACCTGCTGTTCTTGCAGATAGCCCCCCTGATAGAGCTGCTGGCTGCGATCGCGGGTATTTTCTAGCCGCTGCTGAATGTAGGCCAGCTTGAGCCGGTAGGGTTCTTGCCGGAAGCGAATCGCCAAGCGATCGTAGACTTCCGGCAGCTTTACCTGGTCTTGCTCTAGGGACTCCAGCAGCTCTGGCAGCACCTCACTCCAGTGCAGCGACAAACTTAAAAGCTGGATCAGGTGCCGCAGCGAGCTAATGTACTTGTCTAGAACTAGATTGCGCTGGTAGCTAGCGGTGCGCCAGGTCACCTCCGGGGTAACGGAGGGATTGCCGTCGCGGTCGGAGCCAACCCAGGAGCCAAACCGACAAAAATCGTAGCGGGGCGGCTGCAGAGAGGGAAACGTGGAGCTGAGGGTGCGCTTAATCCGCTGGTAGAGCTTGGGAATCGCCTCAAACAGCACCACGTCGAAATAGTGAAGCGTATAGTCTACTTCATCGAGCACAGAGGGCTTGAACTGGTGTAGCTCATCGGTGCGCCACCACAGCCGAATTTCTTCGGTGAGCTGATCGCGCAGATCTTCCACATCCCAAGAGGTGGCTAAGCCGATGGAGCTAGCCCGCTCGTCAGCCTGATCAAGCTGGCGCAAGATGGCTGAAATGCGCCGCTGCTTGTCGCGGATGGTATGGCGCACAATTTCGGTCGGGTGGGCTGTGAAAACGAGCTGCACATCTAGATCATCAACTAGCTTTTGAATGAGCTGGGGCGGCACGTTAAGGCGCTTCAGCGTCGGGAACAGCCAGTGAAACGTCCCTGATTTTCGTCGATTGGCCGGGGAGTCTGGGACGCTGCGAGCTAATACATCAGCCTGCAGGCTACGCATGGGCTGCTCTAAATGGCCACTGTTTTCGAGGGCATTCGCCGCTGTTTCCTGTGCGCCTGCCGACTGGCCCGCCAGAGATAGCTCAGCGTTTTCGTAGTCGTTCTGATACTGGAGCTGCTGGCCTCGCTGTTCGTAGTGCTGCTCCACAATGTTGATCAGCTGAAAATAGAGGGCAAACGAACGAGCAGCCCGAATCGCATCGTTGAGGTCAAGCCGCTCAATCACGTCTAGGACGCTGCCCTCTAAGGCTCTTGCCACTTGCCCGTCTGGGGCGCAAATGCGTCTGAGCTGTCGCAGTAGCTCAACTGAGTCTTCACCACACTCCTGCTGCAGTACCCGTTCCCATAGCTCCTCCACCATTTTCAGTCGATGGCGTAGAAATAAGTCATAAGTAGGGGCCGCCGTATCGATAACGTCATCAGCTACTCGTGTAGAAGTATCCGATGGGAAGGGGGTATCAGAATAGAGAGTCGAACTCATGAAAGGTATTTGGCTTCTTTTTTCAGTGACACTCGAAATGACGTAACGATTTTGAGGCAGGCTTAGCCGGTTGTAAACGGTTTTTACAAACAGCTGGCTACTGGCGCAATCAGATGAAAGATCAGCTGTGACCAGCCCTAAATATCTCAGCCTTCAACCCAGAAAATAAGCAGTCTTTTAGCGAGGATCATAGCAGCGATCGCCGCCGCTCACAGTAACTCTCTGAACTGAATCTCAGGCGCTATTCTGGTTTGAGGTGATCATCCTCCTTAGCCTCTAAGTTAGAAAGGCTGAGAACAGGTAGGCGATCGCCGCGAAAAAGTTCCTCACTGGCTAAACCTAGCTGCTGGACAAACTCACCTAGCGCCCGTCCGCCAAGGATACCGAGCAGCACTGGGGCAGTTGCTAGACTCACCAGTAGGTTAGGCGCTAGAGAGAAGCTATTGGCAGGCTGATGGCGTGACGCCTGATTGCTGCCGGGGGGAGTCACAGTTGTGGGGTCTTCTGACTGGGCAAACATCATGGTGTCGATAAGCGAATAGGCGGTTATTGCTCGATCATATCGGTAGATGCCGAATTTCCCCTAGTCTTGATTGAACTCTTTTGATTTGACTTTTTCGAGATGGATTTGACTTGGGAAAAGTTTTAGCCGATGAATTTCAAGTTTTCTGTTATTCTGCGTATACTTTTGTAGCTATAAGCGCCAAATTGGCTCAATTGAGCTGAAATACTAAGGCCGCTTGCTCATGACTAAAGACATCAAGCAGCTTTGAGCCGCATTCATCACTGAGTATTGAGCGGATTGAGCCGTCGTGACGTAAGTTAGGAGTTGCTGAAATTCAAGCTCAACGGAGATTGCTAGGCTAAATATTAGGGACGATTAAGTAGATTGAAATTCCCCCAGATTTAGGGATTCTAGAGTCGCATGGTTAGTAAGCAACGTCTGACGCCTCATCTGGAAACCGATCTAAGCGCGCTGGATGCTCGGTTGCAAAAGGCGATTGCCCAGCCGCAGGCCAAACTGCAGTTGAAGCTGCGGGGCAATATTCTGCACGTCCTCTGTATTACGCCTACCCCTATTGAGCAAGAAACTGCCCTGCTGCGCCTAGTTCAATCTCTGTTGGCAGCAGATTTTCAGACTCTGCTGAGCGATCGCTATCCTAATATTTATCAGCTTTATGTTTACAGTCGCGGCGCCCAGCAGTCAGAACCAGCTTGGAAAGCGCCAATTTACCTCAATCGCCTAGAGAAGCATCTGGTGCAGCTAACAGCTCCTTTGCAGTCTGATTTGGAAGAGGCCGTTGGGGATGAATCCGCGGCAGATGCAGCTCAGGCTCTCAGCAACGCCATCGTTCTGTCAAATCTCAGCCTGGCCCGCAAGGGAGATCCAGAGGCGATCGCCCGCTATCTCAGCCAAAGCCTGAGCCGGTTGGGCATTGGGGTTTGGGTCAGCATCCGCGCCATTCCAGGGAAAGGGAAGCCTGTCGCCAGCGCTGTCACCGCTCACCATGACGATCCCGACTATCCGGTAGCAACTGAGGCCATTCCCCGCCTGTGGATCTTATGCGAAGCCGCCTACAGCCCTGATCCAAACCTGGTAGCGGAGCCGACTGCCCAGCAGCTCCGTCATCTGAAGCTGACCCAGTTTCGCGACGCGGTGATTCTGGTGCAGGTGCAGGGGGAGCATCAGCCAGACTGGATTTTGCGAGTCGATTTAACCTCTCGCGAAGAGATGCTGCGGGACTGGGCCAGATGGGGAGATGGTGAGGCAATCGCTAGGCTGGTCGATGAGGCGCTAGAGCCTTTGCAGATTGCCGCCAGCACTGAGCTAAAATCCACCAGCCTGCACATTCTCTGTCAAAGCACAGCTCAGGCTGAGACAGTCCCCGATCAGGCAGCGGTGACCGCCGCCCTCAGTCATTTATTAGAAGGACTGGCCCCTCAGGGGCTATATCGAGCCCTGGTCTACGGCCAGGGGGCTGACCAAGAAGCCCCCGATTGGGTACACTGCCTGGATTTACCAGCTCAAGAGCATCCGGCCTTAGCGGCTTCAACGGAAGAACTGGCTCACCAGGGAGATTTACCCGCTCTGGCCTTTGTGCTGACTCGCCAGCTCAATCCCAATCTAGAAGCGAAGTTGGCCACTGGCGGCGTCCGAGTACAGCTTTTAGTCAAAGACAAGCTGCTGCACGTCATGCTGGAAGCGCCTCTTTGCCCAGCCCGGCAGTTGGCGACCCGCCAGATCAGACCTTATCTCCGCCAGCTCAAGCTGGAGGGCATTGAGGGCATTCGCTTTTACGGCAGGCGGGCTGGGCAAAAGCAGCCAACCTGGAGCTGCGGCACTGACTTTCAGCCGCGCAGTCGCGTTGTACCCAAAGCTGCACCTGAATTTGCGGCCTCAGAAGCTTATTTGGGGGATTTGTTAGATACCCCTGACGAAGCGGGGCGATCGCCCGACGATGAAGCCGAAAACCTGTGGACTACCCTGATCCATAGCTGGCATCAAGTCCTGCACTCAGCCCGTAATCTGCTGTTTCAAACACAGCTCTTTGAACCCAGCCATGATCCTTTAGCGGCAGACAATCCTCCCTCACCGGCCAGTGGCGGTCCCCAGGTGGCTTTCGTTTGGGGAGCTGTCGGGCTATTGCTGGTGCTGCAGGTTGACTGGCTGCTGGGGCAGATTCTCAATCCCCCCCGGAATCCGGCTGTGGCAGAAGCAATGCCAGCCCTACCTGAATTAGATCTAGCAGAAGACCCTGAGCCGCAGGAGACGGCAGTTGATGATGAGTGGGCCGGACTGAGTTTCGGTCGCCAGCCCGATGAGCCGCCCCCCGGCGACTTTGACCAGGATGGCTTTGTTGATTTCGCCACAAACACCAGCGATCGCGCTAGCTTCGAGGACAATACTGCCTTCTGGGAAGAAGGAGAACGATCTGCTGTCTCGCGGGACGATCTGCTGTCCAGTTCGCCCTTTCCGTCATTTAGAAGTCAGCAGCTTGATGAGAAGCTGGCGCTCTACTATCAGCGCCTAGAAGAGTCTGGCCCCCCTGACGTGCTGGTCATTGGCAGCTCTAGAGCGCTGCGCGGCATTGATCCAGCCGCCTTGGAGCGATCGCTTGAGGCTCTAGGCTATGCAGATGTCAGTATTTTTAATTTTGGCGTTAACGGCTCTACCGCGCAGGTGGTAGATTTCACTATTCGCCAGCTTTTGCGTCCCGATCAGCTGCCTCAGCTTATTATCTGGGCTGATGGCGCTAGGGCTTTTAACAGCGGCCGGGTAGATGTAACTTACAACGGTATTTCGTCTTCAGCAGGCTATCGCCAGCTACAGGCTGGTACCCTCTTCCCCGACGGCGAGGCAACCGATCAGCCTGCCGCCTCAGAGATAGCAGCCCCGCTAGAACCAGCGCCCAGTCTCAGAGAGAGCTATCAGTCTGTTGATCGCTGGCTGAGTCAGCAAATCGCTCAGGCTTCTGCTGCTTATGGCGATCGCGATCGGCTTAAAGCGCAGCTACAGCAGCTGGCAACCCGCTGGGATATTCCCCTGCTGGCGGCCCTTCAGCCCACCGAGGCTACGCCTGAGTCTGAGTCACCCACCGATCCGACAGCCCTACCCGACGACAGCGATTTGTTAGATTTTGACGGCTTCTTAGCCCTGACGGTGCGCTTTAATCCCGCTACTTACTACCAAGATCACGCCCGCGTCCCCGGTAACTACGACAGCGACTATGAAGATTTTCGCCTACAGGGGCGTCAGGTACAGGCATTGGAGAACCTGCTGGCCTTCACCCAGCAGAAAAATATTCCCGTTGTCTTCGTCAATACGCCCCTGACAGATGAATATTTAGACGCCCATCGTCTAGCAGCAGAGACTGAGTTTCAACGCTTCATGCTAGAGCTATCAGCCAGCGAAAGTGGCTTTGTATTTCGGGACTTGGGCCAGCTATGGCCTGAACGCTATAGCTATTTCTCTGATCCCAGCCACCTCAATCGCTACGGCGCTTATCAGGTGTCTAATCGTTTAGCCCAGGATCCGATGATTCCCTGGCCGCGCACGCCGCTAGAGCCATGATTTTACCCTCGATTATCTATGCTCTGTTTTTGTTCAGCGTTGTTGGCATCTACTGGGCACTGCCGCGCCAGAAACTGAGGCTGTGGCTGCTGTTTGTGGCTAGCTTGGTTTTCTATGCTTCTCTGCAGGTGGAATATCTGCCGTTAATGCTAGCGATCGCCGTCGGTACTTACTGGCTCGGTCATGCCATCAGCGCCCCGATGAACTGGCGTATTTCGAATGAGGCTTGGCAGGCGGCTGAAGAAAAATGGGATAGCCGTCGCTTAGTTTTGCTGTGGATCGGTATTGGCCTCAATGTTTTGCTACTTTTTGGCTTCAAATACCTCACGCCTACGTTTGACCTGCTGGAAAATCTCACTGGCGGCTATCCATTTTTGGTCGCTAGTCAGCCGCTGCTGGAAAACCTGATTATTCCGCTGGGTATCAGCTTTTTCTGCTTTGAGTGCATTGCCTATTTAGTTGATGTTTACCGGGGGTCGCCCCCTAGCCCTCGTTTTGTTGATTTTGCCGCTTACAAACTGTTTTTCCCCAAGCTAATTTCCGGCCCAATTGTCCGCTTTCACAGCTTTGTTGGCCAGCTAGAGCAGCCCCGTTTGCCCCAAATGTCTCAGGCGATTGAGGGGCTTTGGCTAATAGCGATCGGTACAGTCAAGAAGCTGCTGCTAGCCGATCGCATTGCCATTTTGGTCAACCTCAGCTTTGACAACCTGGAGCGGGCCGGCAGTGGTGATATTTGGTTAGCCGTTTTTGCCTATGGACTGCAGCTCTATCTGGACTTTAGCGGCTATGTCGATATTGCGAGGGGCAGCGCTATTTTTTTAGGAATTAACCTGCCGCAAAATTTTGATTTCCCCTACTTCAGCGCCAGTATTGCTGGCTTTTGGCGACGCTGGCACATCACCTTGGGAGCTTGGCTACGCAACTACCTTTACTTTCCGCTGGGCGGTTCTCGCAAAGGATTAGCCCGCACCTGTTTCAACCTGCTGATTGTCATGGTGCTGGCGGGAGCCTGGCACGGAGATAACTGGGGCTTTTTAATTTGGGGTGGGATTCATGGTTTGGCCTTGGCCGTTCACCGGGTCACTCAGGCAGTTTCTCATCGCTGGCAGTGGCTAGAGCGTAGCTGGCAGAGTCTACCTGGCATTGTTCTGGGCTGGCTGCTAACCCAATTCGTGGTTTTTGGCAGTTGGCTGTTCTTTCGGCTCCCGGATGTGCGCGACTTCAGCTTAGCGATACGACGACTCTGGGGCCAGCCTGCCGATATCCAGTTTGCGACTAAGGTTTACACCGAGTCTTTGGGACTAGCAATGCCTGAAATTGCGGCCTTGCTGGGACTTGTAGCCCTGGGGATGGCGATCGCCGCTGCCTGCCACCACAGCCTCAAAATTCAGCTGGGCTGGCCGATGAAGCTAATGTTAGTACCGCTGTGCTTTTTCATTGCTTGGCTATTAGCTCCTAGCGAGACATTGCCTTACATCTATTTTGAGTTCTAAAGACCCATTGCGTGTCGGCGTTGCTGAATCAAGGGATGAATCCGATGTTGGCCGGTCCTGAGCGAGACGCTCACACTCCTCGCCTTTATTGTCAGACAAGTTAGTGCGAGCATCTTGCTCGTGCTTGAATTCATACCCAAAATCAGCAATACCTGCGCGTCTAGGTCGCGATCGCTGATTATTAAGCAAATCTAAAAGTTCTTAACAAAACTTGATATTCTTCGGGCTTTGCTGAATACTATTGGTTAAGGAAAGTTAAGAGCTTTCTCAGCAAGCCGTTAGGTTTGTATTTGTTTCAACGCAAACGCAATAATTCATTATGACAACGACACTACAGCAGCGCCAAAGCGCTAACCTGTGGGAGCAGTTTTGTCAGTGGATCACCAGCACCGAGAACCGCCTTTACATTGGCTGGTTCGGCGTTCTGATGATTCCGACTCTACTCGCTGCCACCACCTGCTTCGTCATCG
>NZ_JASATW010000036.1:0-34927 GCF_030405905.1 Sphaerothrix gracilis Ecp01 | reverse complement strand
TTAGGCGAAATCTTGAGATTAGCAATAAGCTGATTAGTCTCAGAGTAGTCATAACCTACCCTCGGTGTGTAAATGCGACCGTAGAAAAGGCAAAGACTTTCATGGTTTGGACAGTTGGCAAGCCAGTTTGACTCGTCAGTTTTTCGCCACCGCAATTCCTGACCCTGAGATATCGCCTGCATTGCCGAGGTGCTCTAGTATTTCCGTACCATCCTCAATTTTAATAGCACCTTTGGCTAAATACTTGTTCGGCCACTGAAGTCCTTTTTCAAAGCAAGACTTGAGGATGAAGAGCTTTCTGCCTTGCTCTACAGCCGCTTGTGCCTGTGTCAAACTACCACTAGACTCTCCAGCCTCTACAATAATCGTTGCTAAGCTTAGGGCTGACATTGTCTTATTGCGCTCAGGAAAAAACATGCGGTTTCGCCTAAAGTTCGTGCGGCACTGCCGATCGTACTGAACGAAAGGTACTTGACTCACAATGATGTGATTTTTGGCTATCTCACGCTGAAGCGCCCTATTTTGTTTCGGGTAGGATTCGTGCAAGGCTGTGCCAAGAACGCCGATCGTTTTTCCACCCAACTTGATTGCCTCTTCATGGGCTGCAGTATCAATTCCTTTTGCAAGCCCAGACATGACGGTGAAACCACCTTCAACCAAAAGCTTAGCAGTCTTCTTTGCCCGTGCGATGCCCTCTGGAGATGCTTCTCTAGCTCCGACAACAGCTATAGCTTTGGACGATAATAAGTCCAAGTTGCCGCGATAATACAATACTTCAACTGGGTGTTTAGCGTCTCTGAGTCTATTTGGATACTCAAAATCTTGGTAGAAGAGAGCTGAGTATTTAGTAAAAGGCATCAACCTTTCAGCCTCAGACCGTATTTGATGCAGCTCGCCTGCTGAAATGCCCTCTGAGTCAGCGATTGCAGACGGCAAAATATTGCCAAAAGTTCTGAAAAGGTTGGCAATCTGAGTAGGTGTTGTGTGATGAGTCCATAGCGCTTCATAAGAAGCGATTTCACGAACTGGACTAATTAGACCAGGAAAATTATCCAACACATTAGCAACCATCATCTCTAATCTCCCTATTAGTACAAGTGTACCTGTTAAGGGTTCTAAAGCCTATCTAGGAATGCTGCCGCAAGGAAAAATTTAAAACTCATATTTTATCCTGCCTCATACCGACCAACCTTTGCAAATATACCTATGTTTACATCAGACGCTTGATGTCTCTACAAGGTTGTGATCTTTCGTGACATAAACTTTGTCTTTTTGCCAGAAGGCTCAAATTTCAATTAGTGCAGTGTATTCACTAACTGTGATCGCCCACCCGCAAATAAGTGCAGTTCATCCTGCGATCGCGTCATCGCCACATAAAGCTGCCGTCTCGCTAGCGCTGCCGTTTCCACATCTTTGTTACTGCAGTCTGCAAACTGCTCAAGCCAAAGCAGCAGCACAACTTTAAACTCCAGCCCCAGCGACGATAGAGCTGTGATGATCCGCACACCGGGCTGATTAGCGTCATAGTTATGCTTCGAGTCTCGATCTTCTGTAATCCAGTACGGGCATAGATCAAGCTGCTGGAGGTGCTGTAAGAGCGAGTCAAACGCAGCAGCTTCCTTATATCCCTTCCAGCGATAGACAATCGCAATGTCAGCCGGTGAATAGCCTTGATTGCAGAGCGATCGCACTTTCTCAACCACCGCATCAACAGCCGCCGCTTTAGAGTTAGCTACATGCAGCGTTGGCTCCGGGCCATGCCGTAATGCTGCTGCAGGCTCAACGGCTGGGAACGTCGCGTCCTCATCTGAAGAAGTAGGCTGTAAGACGTTCCAGGCCGCTGTCAGAATCTCCTGGGTGTTGCGATAATTCTGAGTGAGACGCTGCGATCGTCCTTGAGCTTTGATGCCTACAGACTTCCAGGTAAACTTACGCCGCTTGTAGAGACTTTGGCTACCGTCACTCACGATCAGCAGGTCGCCATTTTCGGAGTCTTTCAGCGCGGCCACGCAGC
This sequence comes from Sphaerothrix gracilis Ecp01, assembly GCF_030405905.1. Lineage (NCBI taxonomy): Bacteria > Bacillati > Cyanobacteriota > Cyanophyceae > Nodosilineales > Nodosilineaceae > Sphaerothrix > Sphaerothrix gracilis. Next base: position 32,913 of record NZ_JASATW010000036.1, on the reverse strand, counting down.
ACTCGAACCAGTTAAACGAGAATGTGTGAGCTTCGTCTACCAGAATTGAGTCGTAGTGCTGTTCTGGAGGAGACGACTGTAGCTTCATCAGCACTTGCTGGCCGAGGAACTGGTTATAGCTCTCGTCGTCGTTGAACTCTCGCGGATGCGGTAGCCTGCCCAGCAGCGACTTAGCCCAGGCATGGAAGTGCATTATCTCGATGCGCTCTTGATACTGCGGGTTACGAGTGTCGCTGTGTAGAAGCGATCGCAGGTGAGCCGCTAGCGTGACGTTGAAGCAGAGGATTAAGACACGGTGTTCCAGCAGCCGATTCGCTAGCACTTTGGCGCGGGCCAGCAGGATTAAGGTTTTACCAGAACCGGCTACTCCAGAGATTAAGCGGTGTCCCTCTTTCATCTCACGGGCTAGACGCTCTTGCTCAATGTCAAGGCCGACAACGACTGTACTATCTGGAGCTAACGTAACTCCTTTAGGAACGCTTGTTGGTGGCGCAGGTATCGTCTTGATAACGGTTTCAGGATGTAGACAGCCTTTAATCGTGCTGATTTGGTCGGGGGTGAGCGTGGGAAAGTCAAACTTTACCTTGAACATTTCTCGTAACCGCTGCACCAGCTCATCCGATGAAAGGCTTTCCCAGTCCAGCAGCTCGTCTCGGTAAGTGATATAAGGACGCTCTAGAAACGGATCGATCGCTTCTTCATAGGCTTGTGGCTGGGTGATGTTTGATAGCACTGCACCCACACCGACCGGAAAGGCCAACTTACCTTCGTAGTCGCCGCTGTCCTGGCGCAGAATAGCATAGCTCTTGAGGCGATCAGCAGCCGTACCGAAGTAGTCAAAGGCTTGGCGCATGGGCGATCGCTGGCTTTCAATATGACCGTCTTTCTGCTCAATCCTGAAAAAACGCTCACCTGCTTCAACGACCTGGCTAGCTCTCCAGCCTTTTACTTCTAGAATCAGCAGGCCAAAGCTTGGCCCCAAAACAATGAAGTCAGGGTAGAGATTGCGATTGAGTCGGGGTTCATACCAAACGATAAAGTCTTCGGGCAACTTAGTTTTGAGCAAGTTGAATAGCCGCCGTTCACCTTCGCTAGCCTTTGTAGGAATAGTTTCAGGAAGGGTGATCGCCATGCTCATCATCCTGATTTTTTAGCTGATATAATTCCTCTTCAAATTTATTTATGCTTTGCTTAATTGTGTTTTTTTCCTCATCTATTTTTTCTACACTACTCAATAGTTGCTCAACTACTTCTTTATATGAATCCAAACTATTGATGCGAACTTTATATTGCTCAACCAGAAATTTTAGCTTTTTAATCCTTTGCTCTTTACTTAAACCAGGATCTATTTGAAGCTGCCATAGATCAGATTGTCTATTGAGATAGCAAGTAATATCATCATATTGCTTCCAAGTTCTAATAAATTCAATATTCTCAGAAGCATTTTTGAGAATTCCTTTTATCTTTTTTTCTTCTGACTGGGGACAGCAGATAATTCTAATATCTGTGTGATTAAAGACTAATCCATCAGGATTAGGGCTTCTCCATTCTCTCTCCCACATAAATCCTTGATTACTATGTTTTTCAAGTAATGGAAAAAGCAGAGGATAAATTTCATCAATGATTTTTTTAAGCTTATTATTAATTATCTTTTTTTTGCATAGATTCTGATTAGACTGAAATCTATGCCAAAATTCAATAATTTTTTTGGTTAAAGCTTCATCAGTATAAATAACAGGACGAACTCCTTGCTCAACTAGAGCTGCTTTTTCAAAACCAATACCAAAACGTTGATCAGATTGCCATCTGTCAAACTTTCTATATCTAAAAAAATCTAGTGAGAAAGTAGGAGATTCAGTAAAACATACAACTTTTGGATTAAAGCTTTGATTATTTTTAGCTACTTCTGGCGATACAGATTTCAGATATCCTTGCCCACTTTTAACCTTTATCGCATCATCTGCACCATTTCCTTTTAATATTTCTGCTAGTTGATTTTTCCCCGTCATATGTATTAGGAACGGAGACATGTCTGGTTTTTCAACTGGAGTCAATTTGAATGTTGGTGTAGTAATTTCATACTCTTTCCAGTAGACATTCGATGAGTATGGAGGAAGAGACATGTTTCGAGTACCTCAAATAGCTAAATTATTAGCATTAATTTTTTAACTTGCTGCTCTAGCCTGCTCAACCGCCTCGCCATCGTCGCCACCGCCTCCGGGTCCGTCTTGCCTAGATACTGCGCGATCGCCTCTCTCACGATTTCGCTCTGAGACTTCCCCGTTTCCTGTGAGAGTTCTTCGATCTGCGCTGCCCATGAATGCGGCACCCTAGTAGCGACTAACGGTTTTTCCATTTCTGTAAACAACGTATACGGTGTTAACGCCTGCACTGCGCTAGATAGCGCTACTTTGGTATGCCCAAACTCGTAAACGCTGTTAACAGTGTCAACGCTGATGGGGAGTGAGGTTATGCGATTCCCCCTACTCTTGCTAACGAGAGCGATTCTCATTAATAAGCGATTTTTCTAGCAAGATTCACGGAAAACCGCTGAAACGCCTGAAAACTGGTTAAACTTAATTTGCTGAAATTGTAAAAAGAGCAAAAACAATCGATGCCTAAGCGCAATCGTCATGACCAAGCTGATATCTGGAGTGAGGATCAGTTTGAGCAGGTTGTGGCTGAGATGAGTCCAAAGATGAGAGCACTATTCTCAGTGTGTTACTACACGGGCTGCCGGATTAGCGAAGCGCGGCAGCTCAAAGCTGAGGATTTGGTAGGTGACTCTATCGTCTTGCGCAAAGCGACTACTAAAACGAAGCGGACGCGATCGGTGCCGATACACTCTAAGCTGAAGACTGTTCTGGGGGAGACAAACTTACCCGCAACGGGCTATCTATTTCCCGGTCGCAAAGGCGATCGCCCGATTACGAGACAAGCGTGTGATGCTGCGCTACGGAAAGCGTGCGATGTTCTAGAGCTGAAGGGGTTTAGCACCCATAGTAACCGGCGCACCTGGGCTACTCGTTTAGATAAAGCGGGGGTACGGCTTAAGACGATTCAGGAGTTAGGCGGTTGGGCGTCGATGGCGGCGTTGCAGCGGTATTTAGAGGTGTCTGAGGATGAGAAGGCGGAGGCGATCGGGAAACTATGATTGGTCACTTTTCCCTTTTCCATCCTCAGTAGGAGAGATGGGTGACTCCATTTTTGGGCGACCATCGTACAGACCTCCGCATCCTTCAGAACCGCATTGGAACTGAAGCACTCCAGCAAAACCTGACAATACGGCTGTTCCTGCGATTGCGCCAACGGTGAAGATGGCAACAGCTAGGACATGGAATAAATTAAATGTGTTTTTCATCTAGTGGCTTCAGCACTTATGGACAAGGGGAACTAGATCGCGGAGCCATTAGAGTGTCGTAATCGATTAACTCTCTCGCCATTGTACTCAGATTGAGTATAATGGAACAGAATGAGTACAAAACATTTTTTCTGATGGTGCGCTCACGCCCTCGCTTGCAGGTTGTCCAAAATGATGAGATTGCCAAGGCTATTGAGGTGATTCGCAAACACCGCCCTGGTCTGATCAATGATTCGATGCTGGTTACGTCGGCATTGATTGAATATGCGTTGTCTTTAGAGTCGGATAAGTCTCAGCAGGCCAACTATCAGACTCCGTATGGCATGACGATCGTGAGAACAGGTCATGTAACTTGCCAAACCGGTGTATTTGATTTCCTTATTCGGAACTTTAACCGTATCGCTGCCATTTTTGCGCATATTGATGATGAAAATGATACGTTTATGGATTACATCTCGCGTGGAGAGAAGCCCGTTTATACGTTCGTTTTTAAGGGAAAAGGATTCACTGATTTTGAATTTATCCATATCGCGACTGAAGGATCTTTTTTTGAGGAGTGCTTGACGCTGCTTATATTGGATTTCAAACATCATCGAGACGACATTCGTTTTGATGTCATCCGCACTAGCCAATTTGAAGTTAAATGGGGAGAAAAAACTGTCAGTGATTATGTTCCGTCTCTCGATGAAATGGCGAGAAAATTTTTTGAGGACGAAAGTTATGTATTCGGTGGCGGTGGTGGTGAAACTTCAGGCACCCTAGATCTAGGATGGGAAGCTGATACCACCCCATATCAAGGGCTTGAGGTGAATGATACACGCTATGTAGACTATTCTCATGCTCTTGTAGGATTGAAACCATCTTCCTTTGCGACAGAAAAGTACGGCGTAGGAGCTTTAGTTCGCTCTGGTGTGCTAGCTGTTAATCGAGATCGGTTAGGTCAACGATATCGATGCTTGTGTGATGGTTGGACGGAGGAAAAACAAGACCTAGATTTGTATGAATTAGGGCGTGTCTTTGGTCAGCATTTTGGATACGACGCTATTTTTTCACCTGCAAGATTTCTTGAAGAATTTACTATTCTTTCGACTGAAAATACTAATGCGGCCGTTTATGTTGAGAAAGGCAAGCGAATTGAAGTACTGCCTATGAAGTGGAAAATTTCATGGTTTACCTGCTACATTGACGGAAAAGCCAGCAACCAAGGATGGAGCCTTTTATATGGCGATCCAAATCCTTTTAGACTTTACAATATGAATGACTTCTTTCCCGAAGATTTAGAGCGATACAAGCAACAGAAAAAGAGGCCCCGAAAATAATTGGTGAAATGCCCAGTTAGGCTATGAGGGGCGCGATCGCACCCCTCACTCCAACTTCTCCACCTTCCAAGCACTCTCAATTCTGGCCTTCCCCACTTTTACAAACCGAAAGCCGTAGCGCTTCACTTCCGAACCGCTCAAGGTCTTCAGCCCCAGCAGATGGGCTAACTCGCTGATGGGGAGCTGCCACCCATTCGCCGCGATTTCCTCCAGCTGCCGATACCGAGCCAGTGGATCAGGGGGGGGCTGATTCGCCGCGATCTCACTCCTCACTCTATTCCAGTGGTTAGCCACTTAACTGCTTAATCGTTTAACTAATTCATCGATTAACCGCTAGAATCCTCTCAGGTCGTCGATTTATCGATCTGCAACTCGTCCGATTAACCGATTAATCGCTTAACTGAATAATCACAATGATCATCACCGTTGCTGGCTTTAAAGGGGGCGTGGGCAAAACCACTACCGCTATCCACCTAGCCTGCTACTTCGCCCAACAGTCTGAAAAGACCCTGCTCGTAGATGGCGACCCCAACCGCTCCTCTCTCTCTTGGTCGAAGCGGGGCACCTTGCCTTTCCAGGTTTGCGATCTGATGGCAGCCGCCAAAGTATCTCGCGGCAAAGACCATGTCATCGTAGATACCGAGGCCCACCCCGACGAAGACGAACTGGAGGCCCTGGCGTCCGGCTGCGATCTGCTGGTGCTACCCTCGACTCCTGATGCCCTCGCTTTGGAAGCACTGCTGGCCACCGTCGATAACCTCCAAAACCTGGATGCCTATGGGGTAGTGCTGACGATGGTCGATAGCCGCAAGAAAGGCACCGCTGAGCAAGCTAGAGATACGCTTAAGCGGTTAAGCATTCCCGTGTTTAAGCAGGTGATTAGGCGCTTGACTGCTTATGAGAAAGCAGCCCTAGTAGGGGTGCCTGTATATGAGACAGGCGATCGCTTTGGTCGCATTGCCTGGGGTGAGTATGTATCGCTAGCGAAGGAGATTGAGAGTCATGGCTGATCCGGCAAGCATGTTTGACAAGCTGGCGCAGAATCGCCAGAAAGGAAAAGCGCAACCGGAGCCAACGTCGGTAGAACCGAAGCGGCGGCAACGGAAGGCTACGGGAAAGCGCTCAGACCCGAACTACATTCAGGTGGGGGCCTATATCCCCAAGGAGTTGAACAAGGAAGTGAAGCGATCGCTGGTGGACTACGAAGGGGATTTCTCCGACCTGGTAACCGAACTGCTGGAAGGCTGGATTGGCAAGTCAACCGATTAAGCGTTTAGCCGTTTAATCGATTAATCAAAATTCGAGCATCCTTCAAATCGACGTTATATCGATTTTGGCTAAGTATAGTGATAGGGTCGCTTTCGGCAATGCCCCAAAAAGCTGCCGGTATTTTAGTACTGGAGTGCACTTGGAATCAGACCCTATGTGGAGGTGGTATGACGAGAGAGAATGGCAACACTGTAGGGGCATGGCTAGCTGGAATCTTGGCGGCCATTATTTCTGGTGTTGCTGTCTATTACCTAACAGAAGGAAGCTGGCGACCATTAACATCTAGACAGGACGAGCCGATATCTCAACCTTCTGAACCTGAGTCCACCCAGCCTTCCGAATCCGAGCCCACCCGGCCTTCTGAGGCTAGACCCTCCCAACCTTCCAAGCTTCAAACTTTCTCGGATTCTGACATTGGCGGTATCTGGCAAGGGACTTTGGTTCAAAATCGGGCACCAATCACCTACGACAGAGAGTTTATTTATCGCTTGGATTTGTCGAAAGATGGAAGTCAGATTACTGGAACCTCAGTAATTCAAAATCCACAGCTACCCTCTTCAGATGTCGCGCACATGGAAGTTAGGGGGAATCTTTCCCAAGGCATGCTTGAATTCAGTGAGACCTCTATACTTCAAGCTAGCCCGATCAACTCGCAATGGTGTTTGAAATCATTTTTGCTAACTCACAATAAAAGCGAAAACACGCTGGAAGGAACATGGACATCGGATGGGTGTAGCTCTGGTGAAATAGTTCTCTCAAAGCAATAATTACTTGATTGACCGATTAACTGCTTAGGCACTTAATTGATTAGCCCAACAGAAAATACTTGGCAAACTTGATCTGTGTGGCTTGAATGGCTAAGTCGTGGGCCTCCTCAATGTCGTCGAGGTCGAGCTGAGCCACCATCTTCTCGCAGTAAGCTACTGCTTCTAGCCCTACTGCCTGGGGAATGTAGTTACGCGCAATGCGATCGCTGCCATGAACTGGGCTCTCCCAAACTGCTTTCATCGTGGCTGCATCCATGCCGAACAGTCCTCGATAGACGTAGTTTGTCCAGTAGCCGTAACGTCCACGCGGGTCTTTGTCTTTGACTTCCCAGCTCCAATCCATTCGCGCGGGCTTCCCTGCTTCCCGTGTCATGATCCAGCTTTGAACCCGTTGATCGTCTTCGTATGTGTAGGCTCGCTTGAGAATGGTGTATGCCTGAGCATAGATACCCTCTGCAGCGAACCAGGCCAGAAAATCTATTAGACCGTCACGAGATGGTTTCCTCAGTTTTCCAGGTGTTTTAGCCCAGTCCTGTGCTAGAGCAACCCAGTCGGAAGCTTCTAGAAGAAGATACTGATTGCCGTCTTCTCCGTCGATTTGCATCACCCTAAAAGTCTTGCCAGATGGGAGTTGTAGATGCTTTACTCCATCGATTTGCATCACCCTCCTAGACAGAGTTGTTTGAGGGATGCCAACGTGCCGATCCATGCCACGAAAGCCTAGCCCGATCGTGGGGCGACCTTCGCCAAGACCGTTTGGATCGATGATGACGGCTCTTAGCTCACGGCTCTTATACCGCAGGGGAATGATTTGACCAGCCCGAAATTGAGGCGATGTCATGACTCTACGCTAATTTCTTTGAGAGCAGCCTTAACATCAGCGTCAAAATCTTCTCCCAAAGCTTCTCCTAGCCGCTTCAGCGTATCTCTGGGAATAGATTTTGTGTCTTCTGACTCTATGCGATAGAGATTGGCAACAGACATTTCTGCCAGTGCAGCGATTAGGGTCGGAGATTTCCCGCTCGCTTCTCTAGCAGCTTTAATTCGTGACCCCAGGTTCGGGATATCGACGCTTAGGGTGACTTGCATCAAGGATTCCATTGCGGCTTCTCCAATGACTCTAACCGAGTAAAAGTATTCTAGTATTGCTTGACAAGTGTAAATTGTCGCTTATTATGCGATAAAGAGAACAAGCGTACGTGCGGCGCACACTAGCCGTACATCGTTTGCACAGTTACAGCACAGTTCAAAACGACTGAATCATCAGCATTTGAGCCATTCGCTCAAGGAGTTTGCATAGATGAGATCCGTATCACCGCACGTCGCAGCGCACGTGCGATCGCACATTGAGAGCACATCACAGCCCATATCAGCTCCCTACACCGCACAGCAGCTCGCAGACGAATTAGGCGTCAAAGCCGTCACTATCCGTACCCGCTGGTTTGACTGGCTCTGTAAAGTCGCCCCCGAACCGCTGCTGAAAGAAGGCAAAGGCTTCACCGAGCTAGCGCGATCGCTCTTTAACGAGTTCTCCCAGGTGCCCAAGCAGTCACGGCAGCAGTGGGTCGCAGATGCCAAAGGTCACTACTCCCAGGAATGGGGCAGCGCTGGTGTGATTGAAGGGGAGCTGGTACCCGATGAGGTTAGCGGTGCTCTAGCACTCATTCAGACTCAGAACAGTCACCTGCAGCAGTCGCTAGAGGTTGAACTAGCAGACGTGCAAGCTTTCATCGAGCAGGTCAATGTCGCTGAGGTCGATTTCTCTGAGGCTGAGCTGCAAGCCTACAAGACCACTGGCGCTAAGCGGGGCATCGCTCGGTTCAAGATTGAGACACAGACCGAGCTAGAGGTGCTGAACGCCCTCAGACAGCAGCGGATGCAGGGCGATGCGAGCTGAGTTCATGGGCGCGATCGCCTTTGGTATCTCGATCGTTGCGGTCGAAGCGGCGGCTCTGACGCCCTACAGCCGTGACGGGCAGCTTTCAGCCCAGCAGGTCACAGTGCTAGAGCATCTGGCCTGGCCCCAAGCTTACCGAGACATGATCGGCACCTTTGGCTATCCCCGCTACCGGGCGAACTGCTGTGACTGGTATCTCACGCCTGCGGGTGTCTATGTCGTCATCCATTACGACTCGATGAGCCAGAACGCACTGGCAACAGGCTACCACTGGAAACACTTTCCAATTGCAGACTCGGCTGAGCGATCGCCGCGCTATGGAGCTGATGGTTCCATTACGGCTGAGCAGTTGCGCACTTTGCAGCATCTAGCTTGGCCCCAGCGCCGCGCTGACATGATCGGCACCTTTGGCTATCCGCGTCACTACAGCGACCAAGCCGACTACTACGCCTACGGCGATCGCTGGGTTGTGGTTTGGTACCGAGAGACTTTGGCTATGAGCTACAGCACCCAAGAAAATTTATGAGGTCAATGATGAAACTAAGTAAGATTCCGAGAACGTTAGCCCTGGCTGGCTTTTCCGCCTTTCTGATGGCGGGGAACTGCGGTGAGATGGGCTGTGGTATTGGTGGTTGCGGCTCACTCTTGTCGGGTGGCTCTGGCAGCTCCGCTAGGCCGATGGCTCCACCGGCGATGGAAATGATTGAAGATCCAGACGCAGCTACAGAAGAATGGGAAGAGGAGGTCTGGGCTAAGAATGCCGATGAGGCTGAGGGCAAGTGCGAAAAAATTGCTGATAAGGTTGGGCTAACCACGCTGCTCAAGGTAACTCAGAGAAGCCAAAAGGCCAGTAAGTACGGTGACTATCGGTTTATTTGTTGGTTTAAGTCAGAGGTAGACAATGAGTACACAGACGATCTCGATTCCTGATATTGCGCAGATTCCCACCATCCCGCCAAAAGGCAAGGCTTATCTGTCGGTCAATTTAGCGTTAGCTAATCCTGGGCAAGTTTGGGCGATCGCTGAGCAGTTAGGTTTCACGCCGAAGCTGGTTTACCTAGTAACACGCTTGGGCATCGAAATTCACTGTCTACTGCACGAAGGCGAGTATAGCGATTCGGTTGACTTTGAGACAGAGATTGAAGCGATGCGAGATGCTGACATCGATATCGACGCTATTCGGTTTGCTTACGCACGACCTGCGATCGCGGCTTAGCTCAATACACCTAAACGTCCGCCCTCAGTTTGGCCGAGCTGAGGGCTTTGCGTCTGCGATCGCTTTTCAAACATAGCCAACTTATCAATCCAAGCCTATTAGCAACTCGCCGCTCTGCGAGACGGCTCTGGGCGTTCCCCCCAGAACCTCCCGCTCAGCAAGGCGATCGCAAGGTAAGCCAACGCAGGGAGCGTTAGTATACGCCACAAAAGCCCGTCTCAAGGGCTGCGCAAGTGGGGGAAGCTGGTTAATAAAGGAAGGCGATCGCTACGTTGCCCCCACCCTTGACACTAGCCATATCGCTTTTAAGACAGCTAAACGCAGGGCGTTAAAAGAGCGCGTTGCGTTTGGCTTTAGTTATGCTTCCAGTTCCGTTTGAGTTCGTTCAGGCTTTGGCTGCTGAGTTCGAGGCAGTCGAGTGCTACTGGCGCGAGTCTGATAGGTCGTTTACAGGTTTTGTCGCTGAGGTGTGGTTCTCGGTCTTGCCGTCTCAGTTTGCGGCCAAGTGGTCAGCAGTGGTGGGGTATTCAGTGCTGGTGCGCTGTCCTAGCGGTGGGCCAGGTCGTTTTGCGGTGTCCGTGCCTTGTGTAGTGCCTCAGGGGGCTGTGCAGTTGCAGGGTGGCCAGCGGGGCGGTCGGGTGCGCTGCTGTTTGGTTCGTTAGCGGCTTTGGGGCTGCGGCCCCTTTTTTTGCGTTGGCAAGAGGGGAGGCGATCGCTCTACTGCCATTTTTTCAGCTTCCCGACATTTACCCTGTCGGTTCCTACCTTTAGACACATGAGCCGCTAGTCAGCTTACTCTCAGACTTCTCAGTTAGCCATTAAGCCATTCTCAGGTTGGAGTCAGAGAAGCCTCAGAGAGAGCCGTCATAGTAGGACTCAAGATGATTGAAGTCAAAAACGCCAACAACTTAAGGAGCTAAATCATGAAACGCATCACCTTCGCTATCTTCTCTCTTGCCCTCTCTGCCGCAGCTATCTCTCCGGCCCAGGCCATCACCGCCGAATCAGCCAACCGCATTGACCAGGCCCGCCAAGAACATCTCGATAACAAATCCTCGGATAAGTTCGATCAGCTTCGCTCTGAACACTTAGACAACAAAGAGGAAACCAAGTTTGACCAGCTGCGCCGCGACCACCTGAACAACAAAGAAGACTTCTCCAAGTTCGACCGCCTGCGTCGTGAGAACCTGAACAAGTCCACTGATAAGTTTGATCAGCTTCGCTCTGAGCACTTGGACAATAAGGAAGAAACCAAGTTTGACCAGCTGCGTCGTGACCACCTGAACAACAAAGCCATCTAAGCTTTTCATTGGCTAGCGTTCGAGTCACGCGCTACACACTCCAGACAAAAGCCCCCAGCGACTCAACAGCGGGGGCTTTTTCGTCTCAGTCCAGCTTGATGCACGGCTCCTTGTATCAATCATCGATGCATCAAGGCTCTAGTCGTTTTGGCTAGGGCTTTTTTTGTGGGGATAAGGAGGGCGATTGCAGATAGCAGTAGTGAATAAGCTTACCAAGCTCAGAACTATGTTCTAATGAGCGAGGCTCAAGATACTGTCTCTTTTCCTTGCTGAAAGTGAATTTTTTAGCTGACGTGAATAAGTTCAAGAGGCTCAGAACTATGTATAGGTAGGCAGCTTAAGAGAAATATAAGTCGGTTTTTGACACCTTTGGCAGGAAAGATCTGTCAAGGGCTGTTGCCATGCCTAAATTATGCGTCTATAATTCAAGTCAAGCCCAAAGCGCCTCCTGAATGCCATCAAGAGACGCTTAAACTTTGCTCATTACCTTCTTGAATGCCATCAAGAAGACTTTGCTCAAATCGCACAGCTATACAGCTGTAAATCTATGATGCCAAATTCTAGCCAAGATGTAAACCGTTCGCAGGTCAGTTCGCCTACAGGCGCAGTTTTAGGAGTTGAACTCGCCTTGTCAGATAAAGTTTTGATGGGCTTATTCAGCCTTTTGCTTACCTTTCTGTCTGGAGTAGCTTACGGACACACCTACTTGTCTAAACCTCATACTCAGGATGCTGTCAGCCCCTCTTCTCAAGACTTTCAAGATGTTCCTTCTCAAGTTGTTGAGCGAGAAAACTCTATTCCCCAAGAGAATTTTCAATAAACAACTTTAATATGAACTGATCCTCAATTTTTATGATTGAGGCTATGCGTGTCTTGGAATATTACTGGACTTTAATTACTCTCACTAGCTCAGGCGATAGTCGAGCTAGTGAGATCCCTGCCTTGAAAGCTTTTCTTGAAAATCACTTTGCTACGATACAAAGTGACTCAACCATGACTGATAGCCAGATACAGGAATGGCTTTTAAAGGTATGGCAATCCGATTCTAAAAATTCCTCATTGGCTCAACTGTGTTTACGATGTTTAATTTCTCATCATATTAGTCGTACTTGTAAACATATAGTAAGGCAATTCGGGCCTGCATATGGATTCGTGGAATCAGATATTATTCCATTTGTCCTTGACGATACTGGAAAGCTTGACTTTACTTATCGACCATTTGCAGTTGAAATTCTAGAAAGCTTTAACCCAAGTAGAGCTAAGCTTCCTACTTGGGTGGTGCGACGTGTCCGCAGCCACCAAGAGCTAGACAATTTTTTGCAGACACAAGGTTTATATCGTGTTAGTGACTGGGCTATTCTCAACGATACAACAGTGACACAGTTGCAGCAAATATTAAAATTAAACTGTTTAAGCAATGTCGAAATTGAAGCAGCATCGAAATTGCTCATTTCATATCATTCAGTATACCGTCAAGATCGCCTAAACAAAATTCAAGAAAAATCGCGTCAAAGATGCAAGGTTCCAACAAATAAGCAATTGTTAGAAATTGATTCGACTCGTTCTGCTAATGATGTTCTAAACCATTTACAGGGAATTGCTCAACAGTTACGCCAGTATCGAATTTATGTACGTACAGGTATTCCTAATCAGGTAATTACTGATCCTGACATAATTGATATGCACGAAGAATCAATTTATAACTTAGATGTAACACAAGAAACCGCTGAAGCTGAATTCATGCAGCGATACAAATCTATTTTTTTGACTAGTTTAGATGAAACAATTGAGCACGTAGTCAGAAATCGCGTTTCAAAGCTTGATGAGAAAAGAGTGCCTGCAGGCAATAGCTTTATGAAAGCTCTTGATCTTTTTGTGTGTCAAGGTCTCTCTATGAGAAATATTGCTGAACAAATAGGTTTTAAGAGTCAAGTTCAAGTAACGCGGCTTCTAAGGCTCAAGTCACTTCGGGAGGAAATATATTTTTTATGGCTAGAAAAGCTTAAAAAACAAGTAAAAAAAGAGGTCGCTAAATATACAGAAAAAGTCGAAATAAATAAGATTTATCCGCAACTTGAAGAATTTCTTAGAGAAGATATTCTTCAAGCTATTACAGAATCATCTGCTGAAGCGCAGTCTCCAAAGCGAAAAGAAGTCTGTTTGTTTAATCGTCGGTTATGTAAAATAGTTTCATCTATGAAAAATCCGACTCATATATCTAATCTTAGTATTGTTCAAGTTCAATCACGACAGCACTAGCTGGCAGATTCTGACACTGCTCATCAGTGCCCTTGTGCACCTCGCCGCTTTCTTCCCAAACGCAAGCAACCTCAACAGCAAACTGTGTAGCGACCCAACGTAGAAGGAAGGCCGCAGGGAAGGCAATGAGGGCAGCGATCGCAAAGCGTTTCCAACGAACTTGCATAGATTCTTACCAGTAGAAAAAACTCCCCCAGTTGGTCAGGGATACATGTCTAGTGCAGGCTGAGGGAGTTGCCGAGAGTGTGCCCCATTAGCAATCGCTTCTCCCTTCAATGGCGATCGCCCTTAATAAATGCCCCATCCTCAGCCGCCAGCCTAATTCGTTGCTTCGCTTTTGTTTTTTCCCTGCCGGAGCAAGCCGCTGCCCAATCAGGCTAGCGCGTTCGGCCCCATATCAAGGCCCGCTGCGCTCTCCGCTGCGCTCCGGCCTTGACACGGTGCCCCCACCTCACGCACCTGGTAGCGGCTGGGCGGCTGCCCCCGGCAGGGGGCGAGCTGGCTAAAAGCTGTGCCTGTTCTCCTTTGGCGCTACCAGGGTAGATAATTCCCCGCTGTTCTGCTGCCGTGTCCTGCCGGTCTGGGTAGCAGCTTCAGCATCGCCTCAACGTCACCGCCGGTTAGCTTCACAGCCCACTGTCCCCGGTCTTCGGCAGCGCCTTCTGGTCTCCAGCCGCCAGCCCTCAGCCAATCAGCTAGGCCAGGGGATAAGGGCTGCGGTATGGCTAGCACAATGCTCCAGGTGCTGTGTCTTGCTAAGCGCACCCAGGGGCAGGCTTTGAGACAGTCTGGTAGCGTTTGGGGCTTATTGTCGAGCGTAAGTTCTAGCTGTTGTCTAGTCTGTGGCATGTGTCTAAGTTCGCAGCAGAAATTAGGCAGGGTGCCTTAGAGAGCCGTTGCCCTGCCTAGTGTGTTGCAAGTGCCTGATAAAGCTTGTTGCTTGCGAGTGAGCCAGCCTTTGGCCGATGGCTGCTAGCCTGCGCCGTTCGTGAGAGTTTTACCAGCTCTCTGGCCTGGTTTCGGCCTCTGCCCCTAGTGCAGTAGGCGTAGGTTTTAGCCCTTCGCGTCTTACGGCAGTGGGGCGCTTGACCCCCGCTCACCTGTATTCATTATAGCGCTTTATTGCATGGGTGACACGCTATTGATCGACATTTTTTGTCAATTCTTCTTCTAGTTTCTGCCTAACAATGTCTTGCCAGTCAGGTAAAGCGCCATCGGACAGAGCTTGTTTCATGGAGGGCGTTACCCGTAGATAAAGCTTCTCCGTATAGCTTTCAGCCCGACTCGGATCACGCTTTTGATATTGATGCTTAGCTAACTCAGGATTTCCACCCGTTCTAGGCATAGCTTTTCATGCTTAACGAAAGGGTATTTTAGCATGTCACCCATGCATAAGTATATCTGATGAATTGCATGTCACCCATGCGACAAAACTATCTTTATTGCATGTCACCCACGCAATATAAGTGCAATAATAGTAATAGTTGAGTTTGGTTTTATACATGATTTCAACCGCATCTCACTTGCTTTATTCCGCTGCCGCTGTGCGTCGGATCTTCGGCTTGCGCCCTAGCGCTGCTGTGCAAGTGCGTGAGTTCTTTAAAGTCGTTTGGGTCTGGATTAAAGGCCAGCGTCCGACATTCATCAGCAAGCGCCAGTTTAAGCAGCACTTTATCGACTGGCGTAAGCAGCAGGGCGAGAAACTAACCGTCGTGCAGTGGCGAGAAGAGCCGCATCGTTTTTCGGTGTCTAATCCGCGAAAGGGCACGGTTTACCACGTCGAATGTACGCCTCACGGTCTTGACTGCGAATGTGAGGACTACAAAAATCAGATCATTTTGCTACACAAGGGCTGCTGTAAGCATTGCTATGCCGTGCTTTCACAGCTTGGGCTGGGCAGCTTGTCTGAATATCTAGAAAGCGTTCAGCAGCGTTTGACGAACTCTGGAGCGATCGCCGCATGAAGAACGCAAAAATCAATAGCCCTGCTGAACTTTGGCGAGGCAGCAGGGCAGACGAAACCCCCAGAACAAAAGGAGATCTCACAATGATTGTACGCAAAAGCTCAAATCTCTACGGCACTAACAACAACCCAGCACCCAGAGCTAGCGAGCCACCAGAGCTAGCCTACTGGCGAGAACAGGAACGACGCGAGCGCCAAGCTGACGAGATGGAAGTGGAATGGACGATGGACTGCGTAGAGCTGCAAGCCATTGTTAGGCGCTGGGGCAGCGATCGCGTTTTGAACGAACTCAAGTCAATTCACAAGCTGCTGCACCCTGACGGCAAGACGCATATCGCAGCTGAGGTAGTGCAGACTGCGCGTGACTCAGCCCTCAAAAAATTTGTCCAGCGCTGGCAGTAGCTCCAGTAGCCGCCCCTAGCGAACTTTGGCGAGGCGCTAGGGGCGCTCTCCCCCAAAACATTTAGAGATTTTTGAACATGACTCTTTTCAAGAAAGCCACCAAACAGCAAGCCCGCCTAAGACTCGCTATCTGCGGAGCCAGCGGCACGGGCAAAACCTACACGGCACTGAATGTCGGTCAGTTTCTCGGCGCTAATATCGCCTTGCTTGATACCGAACACGGTAGCGCCAGCAAGTACGCCGATCGCTTTAATTTCGATGTTTGTGAGCTGACAGACTTCAGCCCTAGTAGCTACATCATGGCTCTGCGCGAAGCGGCTAACGCTGATTATGACCTGATCATTATCGATTCTTTAACTCATGCCTGGTACTGGGAACTGGATGCGGCCAACAGCGGGAAGAACAGCTTCACAGGCTGGAAAGAGGTACGCAAGCTAGAGCGGGCGCTAGTTGATGAGATGCTGAGCTATCCCGGACACCTGATCGCTACTATGCGCACTAAAACTGAATGGATTTTAGAAGAAAATGAACGCGGCAAGCAGGCACCTCGCAGAGTTGGCACCGCCCCGATTCAGGCCAGCGGCATTGAATACGAGTTTGACCTAGCTGGAGAACTGGACTATCACCATATTCTGACGATTTCTAAAAGCCGCTGCTCAGAGCTAGCCAATACAGAACACCTCAACCCTGGTGAGAACCTAGCTGACAGACTCTTAGCATGGCTAGACAGCGGCGAACCAGCCGAAGAATCTCCCCAGAACAAAGCGCGGCGAGTCATGGTAGCTAGAGAAGCGGCTGGACTCACGACCAACGACGTGAGGAGAATTCTAGAAGCTGAATTTGACGGTGTGAGCACCCCTGCCAAGCTCACCTCTCAGGAAGTCGATCGCCTGGTTTTGATCCTGAGTGAGTTTGTCACCGATCCGCGCCCAGACCCGGCAATGGATGGTTGACATTAGAGTCTCTGTGGCGGCTGACTTTCACCAGCCGCCCAGCCAATACCCCTACCCCTCTTCTCCTCTCTTCTCCCCCAGAACACAGTGAGCGGAGCACCCTAGTAAGAGAACGAGCACTGGAGTTAGGCGGAAGTGCTACGCTTCTCGTCTAGGTGCGGAGAGAGCGGCCAGCGAGGAATTCGGCTAGAAGTCTTATTGATGAAAACTTACTTCAAGTGTTTTCAATCTTCTGAGCGATCGCCCGAAGAATTTCGCCCAGTTCATTTGTCCCCATCGTGCCAACGGGTAGCGGGCAATCATTTTGTGGGGTAACTGACAAGCCTGATTCTCCAAGTAATCGATTCACTAGCTCAACACGTTGCTCGATAGGAAGGGGCTGAATAATCGCAAGGATTTCATCGAGAGTATGTGCTCGTTGAGTAGATGCACGCTCAACCATTCTCAAATCTCATCTGTGAGGCACTACGAAGCCAGAATTCCCACTGGCTTAGACTGATTCGCGCTTTGAAGCTTGTCAGCGATTGCATTCAACAGCGTCGCAAGCTCTTTTGGCTGCAGGTAGGCAATTTCATCTTCTAAGGAAGGCTTGCCACCCGCGAGTTGCCAACAGAAGTAACTACGACTCCCAGGAGCAAACTCTTCTAAATGGCAGAGCAATCTGTCAATCGCTTCAGAACCAAGATTTCGCTTGCCATTCCGAAACTCTGATATCTGACTGGGGGCTACGTCAGCAGCCAGAGCTAATTGCCGAGCTGTGATCTCAAAATGCCTTAGCGTTCTATCAAACGCGAAACCGATTTTAATTTGTTCTTTCACAATGAACACACAATGGTATTATTCTCAAATCGAGAATAGCACAATAAAAAACCCGCCTATGGAGGGCGGGCGAAAAAAATACTTGAGTCTTCATCATGACAGAAAAAGCGAATAACGGTAAGTCATCACGACGACAACCTCACTTGGAACTGACAACACATGATGTTTTACAGCTCTGGCGAGAGGGTCACTATACGCCCAAAGGCTATCTGTACCATCTGATTTTGGCCCATCGTAAAGCGGGATGGTGGTTTCGTATTGCTAATGTTTCAGAATTTTGCCGTAAGTGGGAAATTCAGCGTAGAACCTTTTATCGAGCCAAAGCTTGCTTGATAGAGAACGGTCAATTAGAAGAATCCATCGTCGGGGCAGTTGATTTACGCATCCCTGTCGTGAGTATAAATACCTGTGACTCTGGAGACACACCTGTGACAAATGAGTCACTCACTGTGTCAGATCTGTCACCCACTGTGACAAACGGATCACACTCAGTGACAGATGGATCACACATGTCGCCTGAAAGTCTTACAGAGCAATCGTCCTGCAACTCTACAGATCTTTCTCAGATCTCTTACAAATCTTTCTCAGCCCACCCACCCGCATCTGAAGAGAGAGAAATAGAAATTAAAAAAGAAATCGATCCAGAATTTAGGAATTGGTTAAACAAGAAAGCTTCGCGACTGCCGACTCCACCAACGCTCAGAGAGCAATGGATTAGGAAGCAAGCACAAGTAGAAGCAAATCAAGAAGAGTTTTCAAAGTGGAAGCAACAAACTCAATCAAGGAAAACAGCCCTGCCCCCGTCTCCCCCAGAACAAAATTTTGAACAACCTACACCAGAGCAGCGCTTAGCTAGATATCAGCAACAGTGGGCCAGTCCGGTTCTGCGCCCAGGAATTCAAAAGGCGATCGCGGCTAATCCTCAGTGGGGATTTGATATTGGGCTTAATGGCCCCAGGAACACGCCTGAAACCTCATGCAATGACCTTTCCCCTTTGTTGGTTGCCATAGACGCTGAAATTGGTCGTCTAGGCTGGTCTGAGGCAACGTTGTCAGAACGTCTGTATCAGTGGTTTGTCAAATATGAACTGTCGTCGCTGATAGATGATCAGCTTTATGAGCTGCTAGAGCTGCTGAAGGAGATTCATGAACCTATGGAGGTGGCGTCATGACACCCCTTCGAGGTTTGCAGCTTACTGTACTCCCGGAGGTGCCACCCTATGAAATCGAAAATCCGTGTCCACTGCTCTCAGAGGCTAGGGTGGGCGATCGCGGCCAGCTTTACGGGCGTACAGGGGCGTTAGAAGTAGCTGAACCAGGATACGTCGTGTTTCGTGTGGGTGAGCAGCGCCAGCTTTTCAATCGACGAGCGGCTGAAGACATCCAGT
This sequence comes from Sphaerothrix gracilis Ecp01, assembly GCF_030405905.1. Classification (NCBI taxonomy): domain Bacteria; kingdom Bacillati; phylum Cyanobacteriota; class Cyanophyceae; order Nodosilineales; family Nodosilineaceae; genus Sphaerothrix; species Sphaerothrix gracilis. The sequence continues at coordinate 13,999 of NZ_JASATW010000036.1, read as the reverse complement.
TATCTCCCCCAGAACAGCCTGTTCAGCGATCGCAGCAGCGTCGGCACAGCCCGAAAGGTCAAGCCTGCGGTTGGCTAGAGGAGCGCATCGGCAACAAGAAGCGCAAGAACCCCACGACCAGTTACTACTACTGCTGGGATGAGGTGATCCAGCCTGGGGAAACGCGGCGGCAGAAGGTGTATGTCAAAGTGCGGAAGATGATGCAGGTGAGACAGATGATTGATGAGCGGCGATCGGTAGAGGAGATTTTGACGTTTCTGAATGGGTGAGTTGGGTAAGGAGGGCGATCGCTACTGTGTTCTGGGGGAGATGAAGGGATGGCTAATGAGGAGCATTTAGAAATTCTGAAGCAGGGTGTTGAGGTTTGGAATCAGTGGCGAAAAGCCAACCTGCGTGGAGCCAACCTGCGTGGAGCCAACCTGCGTGGAGCCAACCTGCGTGGAGCCCACCTGCGTGGAGCCCACCTGCGTGGAGCCCACCTGAGTGAAGCCAACCTGAGTGAAGCCAACCTGAGTAGAGCCAACCTGCGTAAAGCCAACCTGCGTGAAGCCAACCTGCGTGAAGCCAACCTGATTGGAGCCAACCTGAGTGAAGCTAACCTGAGTGGAGCCAACCTGATTGGAGCCAACCTGAGTGAAGCTAACCTGAGTGGAGCCAACCTGATTAAAGTCGACCTGATTGGAGCCAACCTGCGTGGAGCCAACCTGAGTAGAGCCAACCTGCGTAAAGCCAACCTGCGTGAAGCCAACCTGCGTGAAGCCAACCTGATTGGAGCCAACCTGAGTGAAGCTAACCTGCGTGGAGCCAACCTGATTGGAGCCAACCTGAGTGAAGCTAACCTGAGTGGAGCCAACCTGATTAAAGTCGACCTGATTGGAGCCAACCTTAGGAAAGCTTGTCTAAAAAGGGCAAATTTGCGTCAGGCTTTCCTTAGTCAACTCAACATGGAAGAAGCTGATTTCACACAGGCCCAACTGCTCGCTGCCAATCTAGTCAAGGCTGACTTGCGCAGAGCAACTTTTATAGGAGCCAATTTACAGGATGCAAACCTACAGAGTGCAAACTTAACAAAGGCGTCTTTAGTCAAAGCGAATCTGAAATCGGCTAATTTGAACTGGGCCAAACTTTCTAGCGCAAATCTCTTGGGTACTGACTTGAGCCAAGCGACCCTCTGTGATGCTAATCTCACCCAAGCAAATCTGTTTCGAGCTTCTCTAGTTGGGACTGATTTAAGGCAAGCAACGCTACACGAGGCTATCTGTGAGGCAACCCAATTCAACGAAGCTAAGCTAGGAGCCGCTAACTTCTACAAGGTTGATTTAACAGAGGCCAGTCTCTATAAAGCTGATGCTATTGGAGTTGACTTTAGACGGGCCGTGCTAACGGGGGCCTGCATTGAAGATTGGAATATCAACAGTGCTACGAATCTGCAAGGTGTTATCTGTGACCACATCTACCTCAAAGAAAATAACCAAGAGCGCCGTCCACACGGAGGCAGTTTTCAGCCAGGAGAGTTCACCCAGCGTTTTCAGAAGTTTCTAGAAACGGTCGATTTATTCTTTGTCAATGGGGTTGACTGGAAAGCTTTTCTTGCCTCATTTCAGGATCTGCAATCGCAATATGGTGACGAAAATCTTGCGGTTCAAGGTATTGAGCGTAAAAGTCAAAATAGCTTTGAAATCCGCTTAGCGGTTCCTCCAGAGGCGAACAAGGCAGAAGTTGAGAAAATTGCTTATGAGCGCTATGAGATTAACCTACAACGCTTAGAAGCCCAGTACCGAAAGGAACTGGCCGCCAGAGATGGCGAAATTGTCCGCTATCGTCAGCAAACTGACTCTCTTAAAGACGAACTTCTAGAAGCCTATCGTCAGCAGTCTCGTCAGCCGGAATCGGACATGATGGAAATTGTTAAAATGCTGGCGAGCCGTCCCATCACGATTGAGGCCAAGGCTGTGGCAGAGAGTAGTTCTGGCAATAAAGACTTTCGCGGTGCTCAGTTTGCCGGTGGCTATGCCGAAACTGTCCAAGGCAATCAGATCGGCGGCACTATCAACAATTACGGCGCAAACCTCGACGACATCACCCGCCTCATCACTACCCTACGCGAACAAATTCAAACTCTTCCCGCTGAGCATAAAGACGAAGCCCTAGACGTGCTCGACGACCTCGAAGCCGACATCAGCAAACCAGAACCCGATACCAACCGCATTGGCCGCAGACTGAAGCGGTTAGTGGCGATCGCCGCTTCAGCCGGAGCGATCGCAGGCAGCGCCGTCACCTTTTCTGGCAACCTGAATGAGTTTACCGATAATGTGATCGACCTGACAGGTAAGTTGGGTGTCCCGATTGAGCAAGTGCAGCCTAACTAGATTTAGTCTGCTGGCACACTTAAGACTGTGCCAGTTGAAAAAGCGCCACGAAGTTTGCTCGAAAGTGAAAGCATGACCTGAATAATATGGCATGTCATTGCGATGAGGTAACTGTGATGCTGTAGTTTCTCCGACGACTGTCTATCTGTATTGGTATCATCAGCTCTCCGTGTAGCTATAAAGGCTGTCAACGGTGGCAATGACCTAATCTGCCAGCCGACCACGGCTTTGGCAATCACAGGTATTGCTAATGAAGCTGTTATAGCCGAATACCAGCAGCTCATAGCCGAGTATCGCCAGCAGCTAGCAGCCCAGCGTCAGCAGATCGAAGCGCTGCAAAGCATCATCCAAACCCTAGTTGAGAAAGATGCCCCCAAGTATGACCTGCGCGGTGCCCAGTTCGGCGGCGGTTTTGCCGAGACGGTGCAGGGTGATCAGGTAGGGGGTGTGGTGAAGTGAGGAGAGCAGGCGATCGCTGAGATCGCCTAAATAAGAAGACCTCTGGCTAGCGCTGGGGGTCTTTTGCGTTTGAGAAGGAGCGATCGCCTGCCTGCTCACCTAAAAGTCCTCTCCATAAATTCAGGCTCAATCTGTTAGCTTGCTCAGTCGATGTAGCGATCGCCTACGGCAAAACTGCTTTTCGGCCCTGCTTGCGGCTACCCCAGAATTCTGGGGAATGTGCGGATCACTTTTTTTCTCAGAGCTTCCATAATATGGGGTGCTGTAAAAAATATTACGTGGTTATGTCAGAGCAGAATTCGGTAGTGGTGCCCCAGATTCGCCCTGAGGAGGCAATGGAGCAATTAGGGATTAAAAAGGACACCTACTATGCTGATCTAAAGTTTTTGGGGCTGAAAGCACAGCGCGATTCTGAGGGTAAGAGCTATCTGGATGAATCGCAGTTTGAACTGTTAAAAATGCTACGCGCTCATGTAGATGCTACGGGTAAGCGTGATGGCTTTGTCGCTGAGGTGGGTGAGCTAGCAATGCTTGATGAGAGTGATCTGGCTGAGACGGTGACGCCGGAGCCACAGGCCGAGAACTTTGATATGGAGACACTGCTGTTAGAAGCGGCGGAGCTGGCCGGACACCGGATGACGCTACCGAATCAGGTAGTCCTGCAACTTGCTAGCCAGATGACTTATGAAGACCTGCCCGACTCTGTGCGTCAGAAGGTTGACTCTGTGAGGGCTGCAACCAGCCCAAAGGCTCAGCCCAAGGCGATCGCGGATCAGCTTTTGCAGAAGTTTCGCCAGCAGCGGGCGGCAGCAGCGGCCTAGAAACGCCAGAGCTACGACAGCTTGTTGAAGCGGTACAGTTCGGCTCGAATGTGTTGGTTCTGGGGGAGGCCGGATCGGGTGTGACCGATCTGGCCCAAGCGCTTTACCAGCAGTTTGCCAGTGAGCTGAACTGTGCGATCGCCGTCTATAAGGGCAGCGGTAAGGCGTTTTTCAAGGCGCTGGCGGAAGCGCTCGATATCCCCACCACCGAAGACAAGTACGACAAAGACGGTGAGGTGGTGGGCGAGAAGGATATGACGATGGACGCGCTCAAAGATGAGATTGCGGACAACATCGGCCCCGACACGCTACTGATACTGCCCGAAGCTAAGCGCCTCTCAGCCTCGATACGATACTGGCTAGAGGATGCGATCGCCCAGGGCTGCCGGGTGGTTTGCTTTGCGCCCGTGAATCCGCAGCGCGATATCTTCCTAGACATGCTGGAGATAGAGCTGGCGCTGCCGAGCGATCGGGCGATTCGTGAGGTGATGGAAGCGGAAGCGCAGAAGCAGGGGCTGACGTTGACGCGATCGCGCTTGGCGGAGCTGCAACCCTTAGCCGGACGGAACCCGATGCTGGCCCGCAAGGTGGTGCGGCAGGAGCGGCTAGGAATTCGGCATCAGAAGCCAGAGCATACGCAGTATTTAGTGATCATGCCGATCATCGTGGCGGCGCTGATGGCGTTTGGCATCGTGCGCTTTATTGGCATGGGGACGCAGAATAAGAGCCTCTACATCTTCGGCGGCACGGCGCTGGTGACAGGGATGGCGTTGAAGCAATTAGGTAGTGTAAGAGGGGCGAGGAAACGGTTGGGAGGGTGATTTGTTGACTTTTTTATGAGTCGTCTGAGTCTTGGTCTACTTTGCTAGTAAATTCAACGCTGTATTGTCGTGTCTCCTCATTGAATCTAAGTGATGTAGTTTCGTCTTGCTTTGCTGGCGGAGTCTGATTTAGGCGAGGTTTCCCAGACTGTGAATTCTGATTCCTATTGGATTCAGAAGAACTGTTTGATTCAGAAATAGGTGAAATGGGTTTATCTTCAGACATGCAAAAAAACTCTCATAATGAGACACATAATAGCGCTAGCGAAGAAGAACTGCTTAACCTGTCTCTGGCTTTTGAGTACACCAAAGATTTTTTGGAAAAAATCGATAAGCAGATTGATGACCTCAACTCTCGTCTGACAACGTTTTTAGGTTTTGGAGGTCTACTCTTACGATTCAGTTTGGAGCTACCTGATGGTTGTAGAAGTTGTGTTTTATTAAAGGTTGTAGTCATGCTGCTCACTGCCTGTTCCGTCTGCATTAGCAGCTATGGCTTATTAGCAAATCCGATGGGGACAACTGTTAAACCCAGTGTTTTGATGTCGGATCAGTGGTTTGGAGAAAATAACGCAGAAGTTAAAGCTAAAATCACGAGCACCTGGCTGAAGGGTGTACAACAGCTAGAAGAAGCTGGTAATAGAAAGCAAAAACAGCTGAACTATGCTATTCGTCTTTTGGGTATCGCTGTTGCTACGTTCGCGATTAATGGAATAATTTCGACCTTATTTTCAGAATGTACCTGAGTATGTCATGGGAATTCTCTGAAGAGCAATTTTGTCGATACACTGCTTATGCTCGCTATCACCCACGCCGCGATCGCCACCGCCGGCGTCTCCCTCCTACTCGGCACCGCTGAGCCTCTACCGCTCGCGCTAGCCGTCCTCGGCTCCCAGCTCCCCGACCTCGATACCACCACCAGCGTTATCGGCCAGGTGCTTTACCCCGCCAGCAGTTGGATAGAAGATCGCTATCCTCATCGCACGGTGACGCATTCGCTGTTAGCAAGCACTGCGATCGCCCTTCTCAGTCTTGCCGCTGGCTACTTTGTTCTGGGGGAGATATGGGCGTTTGTGGCGCTACCGTTGGGCCATGTGCTGGCCTGCTTCAGCGACTGCTTTACCCGTCAGGGGGTGCAGCTCTTTTGGCCAGAGCCGGTGTGGTGTATCTCAGTGTCGAACCCTCGGCGGCGGCTGGTGACGGGTGGGCCTGGTGAGTATTGGGTGCTGGCGATCGCGGTTGGCCTGCTCGTCTTGGGCTGCTGGATGGCGGGTAACGGTGGCGTGACCGGGCAGGTGAACCAGTCGCTAGGACTGAGAGAAGGGGCGATCGCCACGTATAACGCCAGCCCTGAGCAAGCGGTGTATGCGCAGATTAAAGGTGTGTGGGCCGATGATCGCAGCCGCGCCGCTGGCGAGTATCTGATTTTGAAGAGCGACGGCAATGAGTTTATCGTCACCGATGGCAGCGGCATCTACCACACTGGGCAGAGCATGGTGGTGGAGTCGCTGAAGGCGGTAACGGGGGAAACGATGCAGACGCGGACAGAGACGCTGAACTTTGCCGATGAGAATCCGGTGGAGCGGTTGCAGCAGATTGCGATCGCGAACGCAGGTAAGCGCGTCTATCTCTCTGGTACGCTGACGGTGGACTACCCGGAGGGCATCACGCTACAGCCAGCGGGACGACAGTATGAGACGGCGAAGCTGGTAGGGGACACGCTAACGCTGGAGCTGCATGCGCTGGAGCTGGCGACGGTGCAGTTGAGCGATCAGTGGGTGGTGGGGAGTTTGAGCATTATAGTTTTAGGCTAACTCTTGCAGATTCAGCTTTGTATAGATTTAACTCTCGTAAGACTCATCGGATTCAGAGCGTTCTGTTTTTGCAGGAGGTAAGCCCTTGAAATTATTAATACTGTCTGGAATATTGCTTAAGTCAACTTTTTGCGTGAGCATTTTCTCAACTTTATCTCGATTTTGAGTATACTCGGCGAATGTAGGCAATAGATATGTCTTTGTCATTATTCCTAAACTCAGTAAGGATTCTAAAGATAAAAGAACAGATAGAGATTTTTTCCAAACAGGACTTTCTTTATCTTTTTCAGCAATTGATTTTATTTCTTTAAATATTTTCCATAGAGTTGTCTGTACAGTAGTCTCTATCTTTTCAACTCCATATAAATCATGTTCATCTATTGCGAACAGAATTTCTTCAAATTTTTCAACCAAAAAATCTCTCAGTTTTTCTGTTAAATCTGATGTAGCTATTTTTTCTGTTAACTCGCTAATTTCTGATCTCAAGCTTTGAATAAATTCATTGTCTAAGAAAAATTTGGGATTTTCGTCTGAAAAATTTTTTGCTAAAGATTTTAAAATAGAAAGAACATTTCTAGTTTTAATAGTTTTTTTAAAGATATCCCACTTGTTTTTCCATATATCGTTTGCAATAAAGAAATCCTGTAAACTAGTAATTGTCTCTATGTCTTCTTCTATATTTTCTATGGACTTTAGTTTCTCTACATCTTTTTTGGCTTTACTAAAAATTTCAAAGAAGTTGAATAGTTGATAGGCTTTATACTCTAAATCCATAGCTGCTGTTAAAGCCTGTCCACCTGTGATGTCGCCTTCTTGCTCAACAGCTTTTCTCAAAATCTTTTCTAAAGTCTTGATAGAATTAGCCTGCTTCATATTTGTCGCTAATGAACAAAGTTTCTTGGTAGTTAAATTCTAGTCATTTATTTATGTTTAGGGATTATCACTTGCAAAGGGAATTCTTTCGTTAGAACTTTTCACTGACTACCAAGATGAAAGGGCTAATCCCCTACGCGATCGCCCTCGCTGCGATCGCCACCGTCGCCGTCGCCCAACAGCCCCCCACCCCACAATCTCCCCCAGAACAACCCCAGCCAGCGACCACCCGTAATCAGCCGCGCCGCCTCACCATCACTGTCTCAGTCGCAGACCCCGCAGACCTCAAGGTCAAGCAAGGCGATCGCCTCACCCAAGGCCAGCTCATTGCCGATCGCACTCGTGAACGCGATCGCCTCCAAGCGCAAAAACAGCAGCTCACTCTCACCCTCGAACGGCTGCAAGGCTCTACCATTAGCGCCCCGCTGCCACCGGCCACCCAGCCGCCCATCCTTGACCCTAGCTATTTAGAAGAAGACGCCGCGATCGCCCGCGCTCAGGCCACCGTTGAGCAAGCCGAAGCCGCGATCGCCGCTAAGAAACAGGAGCTTGCTTATCTCTCCGAGCTAGAGAACCTAGACCCGCTGGTGCTAGAGCACGAAACTGCCAAGCTAGCCGCGCTGCAACGAGAGCATACCGCCGCCGTGCGAGACTACCAGCTCACCCAGGGCCAGCGCTCCACCACTGAATACCGCCACTCCGTCACCCTGGCCGAGAACATCAGCGATCGCAACCGAGCGGCCCTAGAGTATCAGCAGCAGTGGGCAGCCTATGAGCAGCGTTTGCGAGATCGAGACTTTCAGGTCTCCCAGACGCAGCTCAAGCTAGATGAGGTAGACAATGCGATCGCGTCTCTTTCAGTGGTGCGCAGTCCCTATGCTGGGAGGATTCGGCAGGTTAAGTGGCTGGGCCAAGGGGCTGACGGTAGCCTCAGCGTGGAGCTTACTTTGCTCGTCCGCACTGGCGACGCTGCCCTGTCTAGAGAGCAGCCCGGAGTGTCTAGCAACGCTGACGGAGCAGGCGATCGCCCAGTCGAGTGAGATAGCGGCGATAAACCAGCGCTTGGAGCTGACTAGCGATCGCATTGACTATGCCGAGGCGCGGCAGTGGACAGATTATCTAACGCTAGATCCATTGCGCCTGGTGCAGAACCTCTTAGGCGGTGGCGATGTGCAAGAGAATCGGCTGGCGATCGCCCATCTAGAAATCCAAGCCGCTGACCTCATCCGTAGGCGGGAGGAAGTGGCAGAGGGCTTAGCGCGAGACGTGATTGACGGGGTGCTGGAATATGAGGCGCTAGAGCGTAGGCGGGTGATGCTGGCGAGGCAGCTAAAGACCCAGCGCCAGCGGCAGGCGGTGATGGAGGTGCGCTATCGCACGGGCCAGGGCAGCACGGACCAGATGCTGCGGGTGTGGCAGCGCAGTGAGGATCTGCAGGCGCGGCTTGAGGAAGTGGCGATCGCCCAGAGGCAGGTAGTGAGAGCGTTAGAAGTGCTTTTTAGCGTAGAAAGTCCGGAAATCGCTAGCTTTCGCTGATGTTAAAACTGTCATGGAAATTCCGCCCTGCCACCATATTTCAGGATGAATCGCTTCAAAATCAAGTTTCCGCGCCGGCGATCGCAAACAGCGAAAGACCCTACGGAGAAAACGCGGGCGATCGCTGAACGCCTCTACCGCAATCGGCAAGTTATGAAACGCTCAGGCAGTGCTGAGGATGATTGGGCGAAGGCAGAACGAATCGTCAGAAGCCCGGTACGGCGGCTTCTGTTGCATCTCAATCAGCCCCTCATCCATATTGAGAAACGAGCGATTGAACCAACAGCTCGCTGGGTAGATCGGGCTGACTTATTCCGTATCATTGAACGGCTCAGCCCAACGCTAGAGGCGCTAGGCGTGATTGCAATTCCGTTAGTATTGTTTTTTGCTGCCCAGAGTTACGAGGAGAGCTTACGTCAGCAGGAGCTAGAGCAACTACAGCAACAGGCTGTGACCGATTATCTCAATCAGCTCTCCACTATTCTGCTAGAGCTCGACGGTAGCCTTGGTGATCCTCAAAACGCAGAGCTACGCACACTGACAACAGCAACCACATTGACTTTGCTACGTGACCCTAATTTGGATGGAAACCGCAAAGGACAAATAATCGGATTTTTGTCTGAGATGAGATTGGTGCAAAGGAAAATTCTCTATGGGCCACAGCGACCAGAAGATACCGTTCCTCTCATCCGTCTCCGCAGTGCCGACCTCGTCGGTGTCGACCTCCGCAATGCCGACCTCAGCGGTGCCGACCTCAGCCATGCCGACCTCAGCCATGCCAGCCTCATCTTTGTCGACCTCAGCGGTGCCGACCTCAGCCATGCCGACCTCCGCAATGCCGACCTCATCTTTGTCGACCTCAGCCATGCCGACCTCATCTTTGTCGACCTCCGCAATGCCGACCTCCGCAATGCCGGTTTCGTCATTAACGGCCGCGGCGGTGCCGACCTCCGCGGTGCCGACCTCCGCGGTGCCGACCTCCGCGGTGCCGACCTCCGCGGTGTTGACCTCCACGGTGCCGACCTCCGCCGTACCAATCTCAGCAATGCCGACCTCAGGGAGATTGACACCTTAGCTCAGCCGCAATTAGAGAATTCATATCTATGCGAAACTCAATTTCCTTCAGGCGTTAACCTAAACCCTAACCGAGATTGTGATGAGCAGTGGGAACCCTACATATGACTGCGCTAAAGGGTTGCAATATGTCTCAACTCAAAACACGAGGGCTTATCCCACTACTCATCCTTGGCGCGATCGCGGCCACCGCTAAGTGGCTGCCAGAGTCCGTTACCGAGGCGATCGCAACTGCCTTGCCGACTGACTCCATGCCCGTCAGCGAACACTACCAGCTCGTCCCTGGCTCGGTCTACGATGGCGACACGCTCAGAGTGACAGATGGCACTCAAGAGCTAAAGATTCGGCTGTGTGGCATTGATGCCCCTGAGATGGAGCAGCCGCTGGGAGAAGCTTCGCGCAACCATCTGCGGAGTCTGATCAACCAAGGCGACGGCACCCTCATCGTGTTGCCGGTGGAGCGCGATCGCTATGGTCGAACAGTAGCTGAGCTATTCGTCGCCACCAGCACCGGAGAAATTCACCTCAACTCGCAGATGACGCTAGACGGCTATGCCTATCACTACGAGCGCTATAGCGATAGTTGTCCGAATCAGAGTGCGATCGCCTTGGGTGAGGAGCAGGCAAGGCTGGCGCGGGTAGGGGTTTGGGCGAGTCCTGGCGCAGTAACGCCTTGGGAGTATCGTGAGGCTGAGCGGAGGCGTTGAGCGCTTCTGTTGGTTGCTGTAACGTGTGACGTGAACTAGATCTCAATGACTAAGAGTAATAGTATCTAAAGTGACAAATTAAAAAGTCTCGCTGCTTCAATGCGAGACTTTGAAGAAAGTATTGTTTTTTGAGAAACCAGTTACAGCATTTCCGAGATTGGTAAGGTACACCTAATCCCCAGAAGCAAAAGCGTTTCAGCCCTTGGTTTGTACCTCACGAAAGCAAGAAACGCTGTATTTCCTCAAAATTAAGGCTTGATCAAGTAACTTTTACTAGTGGTCATTCTTACAACCGAAATAGTAGCCGATAACTGCTCCGCCCAAACCCATCTGAGTTGAGATCATTAAGTTAGACCAATCTTTAATTGGTTCTGAATCAACTTGCTCAGGAAAAAATGCAGCCGCAAAAGTCAATGCACCTGATATAGCAATTGTATAAATAAAGACGAACCCTCCCCAACGAATCAAGCTACGTCGAGTTCTTTCTAGATGCAGTTCTTTCTGAATCTCTTTTTGCTGAGCTGAAGATAGCGGCTTTTCAAAAATATGGTTATCAAGGGCACCCTGCTGCGATTTAGTCTTTTGCTGAGCCTTAACATTTTTTCCACTTAACTTCATTGGTAAAGTCCGTTGTGTAGATTTTCAATCCTCAGTCCGATGAGCATTGATACCTCAAACGACTTACCGAAAAACCACCTCCTTTATTTGCTTGTTGGGTTTCTGAATCAGGATAGTTGCACCTTCTTGGATCTCTTGCTGAATATAAGCCTCCGTTGCAATCGCTCTGCGAAGGGCTTCGTTCTGAGAAATTCCCTGCGTTTCTGCAAGAAACTCTAACAGCCCTGCGATATCGGCTGGAAGACTGATCGACATCCGCTTTGGTTTGAGCGGAGATACCACTGCATCATCGGACTGAAGGTTGTTAACCGCTTTATCTAAAGGAGAGCGGCTCTCTAAATTCTTGGGAAAATCTGGCTTATGCATAAATCCTCCCTTGTTCTGTACTTCTCAAGAGAGGAACGCTCGTAGGGAATTTGCTTGCAATAACCGCTTCAGCTCTCACAAGTAATTGCAAGAGCAGTAAAATACGTTGATGCAGGGCTGGCAAGTAGCTATGTCTGAGAGCCTTGGTACTATCTACGACATCGGCAATTTTTGTAGCACATATCTGTTTAAGACATACAAGTGCTGCCCTTATACTCTGCCTTATTGAAAACGGATAGCGTGATTGTCTACATAGAAATGCTTGTTCTTGGAGAATAGAATCAGCTAAACAACTCAGCAATATCTGAGTAATAAAGTGCCTGGCATTTGATATATGCGATAACGGTATATTTACATCCTTTGTAGGTATGCTACACAGATGATTGTGAGCGTCTTGCCTTGAACTAAACTCGTTTGATGAATGATCGAATATAAATCTTTGCGAGAGCGCGCCATCCGCCGGGGAAAGAATAACTACGCCTGATTTTCCATATCTGACCGGGTACGAGGTTCCAGGTTGTTGGTTTTCTCTAGCCAGGAAGTGACGTGCTCTCAACCTTTGCGGTATCTTCTCGACCTCTGAACACTCATAATTGTGTTTAAAGAGACATGCAGATCTTTTAGATTTCATTCGAGTTATCGTTTGAGATAACGAGAATGACCAATTTGTCAGTGTCCGTTCTTGATTCAGTCTCATTTGAGTTTTCGTTTTGGGTAAGGGTAGTAACTGGTCTAGAAAATGATTCAGTCTCCGTTTCAGTGTCCGTTCTTGATTCAGTGTCCGTTCTTGATTCAGTGTCCGTTCTTGATTCAGTGTCCGTTCCAGACATTCCAAATACATGCATAACAAGAGAGCTATCTTCTCAGAAATTTCAGGAGTTAAAGTCACAAGAGGTACCATCACATTCCAACAAATTAAGAAAATGCGCCTTACTAGCTATTATGCATTAGTTCACCTATTTGGTGTGTTTATTTCACCAAATAGGTGAAATCAGATTTAAAGGTTAGCACCGTCGGTCAGTTGCTTGGTATCAGAACGGTACATCTAACCCTCTCTACCCCTGGGCAACCTATAAGCGCTACCTACGCTAACGAGGAAAGAGGTGCCGAATGCGATCGCCCAATACGCCACGTCTCAAACGCTGGAGCACGCTAGCCGCGACTTGCTATTTGCTGCGATCGCTCTATGCGCTACCGGCGATCGCTCAGGAAGAGATACCGCTCTGCGATCAATCCGTTCTCGATAGTTCAGACATGAACTTTATTTGTCAGCTTGACGAGTCCACAGGCTACCGAGTGAACGTAGGACGCGGCCAGCCTATTCTTTTAGAAGACATTGATCCAAGCCAGCGTGTCCCGGCTGACAGGTTCCTAATTCGCACTAGAGCGACGGTTTGCTTTACAGAGGATTGTACGCAAAGTAGATCTGTCACCCATGAAAGAGTCGTTCCACATGAATGAATGCCCGAAGTGCGATCGCTGCCACTTCTATGCCCATAGCACCTACTTAGTCTGTGCCCTGCATCCATCTGGCCCAGAGCGCGAGACGTGTCTCGATTTTCGACAAACAAATCAGCCGGTTCAGCCTGAAGATGATCCGCTCTCCTGGTATGACGTCGAAGAATCCTGGCAACCGGACGGCGCGGCTTTCTATAACGGTGAGCTGATTCTACAACCGGAGCAGCGACTGAGCTTAGCGGAGCGCTGGGCGCTGCTGGACTGGCATCCGCTATTTACGGGGCGCTGCCCTGAGTGTGAGCGATCGCTGCCGTATGAGCGATCGCGGGTGCATTGGGATTGTGAGGGGTGTGGGTGGAAAGATGACTCTGTTTAGATTAGGTCCTTACTTCGTAATCTGTCGGTGAGTTTAAATCCTTGTTTAAAAATCAATCATCGCTCTGCGCCTTGGCCCAGAATAAACCCATAATTACCGCGCCTGGAAACTTCTCAATCAGGCATCTCTGTGCTGCTGAAAAGTGCGCTCCACTGGTGAGGACATCATCTACGATCATCAACCAAGTATTGCTCTCACATTGAGCAGCCAAATCTTCATCAATTGCAAAGTCTCTATAGATTTGGTCAGCCGAACGCCCGCCACCCGAACTTTGGTAGGAACTTTTTGAGACGCTTCGGGTGCGATAAAGCAAAGGTAAGTAAATTATATTTTCAAGTCTTTTAGATACACTCTTAGCTGCCTGATCTATACGGTCGTCGTATTCAATGTGATCAGCTGTTTTTGACGGAGGCATTGGTACTAGAGCGATAGAGCTGTGTGAATACAGCTGTAGAAAAGAAGATAGCTCATCTGCAAAAGCTAGAATAGCCTTTTGCTTATACCTCATTCGCCATGACTCAGAGTTAGGCGAAATCTTGAGATTAGCAATAAGCTGATTAGTCTCAGAGTAGTCATAACCTACCCTCGGTGTGTAAATGCGACCGTAGAAAAGGCAAAGACTTTCATGGTTTGGACAGTTGGCAAGCCAGTTTGACTCGTCAGTTTTTCGCCACCGCAATTCCTGACCCTGAGATATCGCCTGCATT
>NZ_JASATW010000035.1:0-45152 GCF_030405905.1 Sphaerothrix gracilis Ecp01 | reverse complement strand
TGTCAACCCTACCTTTCGGTGGGTCATTCAGAAGTTTCAGGGCATTCATTTTGTGCAGTTCGGACACCTCAAGCAGATTAGTAACCTGACTGATGAGCGGCGCACAATCATCCGATTCTTGGGGGCTCATGTTGAGCCTTACTATGCACCTACCTAATCTTTTGGCAACCTGCGGAATGTTGGTAACAATCATGGGTTTATCGTTTATTCCATCATCAAACTCAAATAGACTTGGCAAGTCTATAGCAATTGAAGGAGATATTTCATATGTTTTTTGAAAATCTTGATATTGACTCTTAAAGAAATCTCGCCTAACAAAATGAGGTGGCCACCCGTCTTTATCGAAATCGTTAGTTACTTCTTTGTAGAGCAGTTCTAGTTCTGACCTTGTTGTATCGAAAATCTCGCACAGTAGTCCAGATATCGAATCGAACTCTTGAGCCTTAAATTTCGAGAAAGTCAGATTTCCAGTCATTCTAAATCACTGCTCAGTACGAAAACTCACCTCGTCACCCTCACTTTAACCGTAATTTTCTCCGAGGGGGGTTGCTGCCGCCTAACGTTCCTGGTCAGCGGTTGCCCAGATCTTTGCAACACTACAAGCAATTTTGGTCAATCCGCTGCACCAGGATTGTTATGCTGCATAATTTAAAGAGTGCGGGGTAGGGGAATCGAACCCCTAAGCGTTGCTCTTGGTGAGGAACTCTTTCTGCAACTTAACACTGCTCCCAGCACATTTGGGTAGTCACCAGACCTCCGCAGCACCGCTACCCCGCATGAACCGACCGTCGTATAGACAACAGGTGCAATCATAAGACCCTCCTTAATGTTCACAAAGAACGGAGACCATTGATGCACTGTTGAGCAGCCCTTAAGCACTTCTAAAAGTACCCGTATCCCCAAGACTGTGGGAAGGCTTAAGTACCAACCACCCCTATGATGTTGTAATTGTAACTCCAGAATCAAGCTCAGTGCAATTGTCAGTTGAGTCGTATCCTCATATCGATTGCTCCACGTAAAGTACTCTCATCATAGATTCAATTGCTAGTTTTGCCATGTTATGCCGCCACATACACAAGTAAAATATAGCTGCGCTATAAAATTACCGATATGGAGATATTGCAGAATCAGATTCTCCAAATTTAATAATAATCCAGTCGTCGTCTTCATCGTCTGACTTCTCTAGCTCAATCTTTTCAATCATTTTTCCGTCCAAAATTTTGTTTCTGAAAAAGTTAGGAATTTGAGAACCCTCATTTACATAGCCAAAGTGATCAGCAAGAAATTTATCAACATCAAGAATACCCGCTAGTAATTCAACAAGAGATCTTGACGAAATTTTTATCATGTCTCCTGTCATCGTGTATCCTCCGTAATGAGATAAGCCTATACTTTGGTTCTCTTCTAAAGACTTTAATGCGTTGATTGGCATACTCTCTGGTTTTGGTAACTGCTGTGCCATGAGATCTAAGATCTTAACAAACTCATCAGTGACAGGGTAATCAGCATTTGGATTTGAGAAAAATTTCAATTTGTTATACTTTTTCCTCGTCACAGTAGGTAAACTTGCATATTCTTCCTCTGGAGTGAGAGTAAGAATAAAGCTCACTCGTCGATTGTTTTGAAAGAATTTTTGGATGACTACATCTTGGGAAATCTCGCTAGTACCAGTAACCATCTTATTCAGAGATGAACACCACCCGTCACATATAAATATTCCAGTAATTCCAGAAAACCCTGATTTCTTAAGCTGCTTTGCTTTCTGTTCTAGTCTATTGAAGATTGGATTATGGGTGAGAGAATAGAGAGAGGTATATGAAAGATAACCTCCGCCAGAGAAATTACTATTAGGTGTATATGTAATTTGAATTTTGATTGTACCGTCGTCTATTAAAATCTGATGTGGTTCGGACTCGCTAGAGGATATGGCTTTGGCAAAAGATGACAAGTTTTTCTTGATAAACTTTGGTATCTCTCCTTTTTGAGGTAGAGCAAGCTTAACTTTTTGGTCTCCGTACTTTCCCACGAAATCCCCGTCAATTCTAATATCAATCCCCTTAGACGGCACACCCCTTTTATCTAGAAACTCACGAACTTGCTGAAAAAAGTAATGGACAGGGTTTTCCTTATGTGCTTCTCGATCACTAACTGTAGTAATGTCAGCTAAAAAACAAGTTCCACTGGGCAGCCTACAGAACACATCAGGGGTACGTCCTTCCTCAACAAAATTTTTCTCATATTCGATCTTACTAACCTTGCTTAAAGCAGATAGGATAATGACTTCCCACTCACAAGCAATACTTTTTACTGGATCAGAAGAGTTGAGTTCCTTTTGAATCAATCTATTGAGCTTTTCCTCTGGCAACAAGTTCAAGCTCTTGATGTCATTAAGACATCTCTGAACTATGCGTCTAGGAAATATCGCCATAAATATCATTAAATTGCCTTGTAAGTAATCTCGAAACCTCAAGAATTTTCCTAAAAAGTAACCCAGAGTAATTTAGCGTTGGACATTACCAGTAGATTGAAAATACTGTCCTCACCATCAACTGAAGGCAGCATAACTATTATTAGAGGGAAAGTTTCCACCTAAGATCCCTATGCGGGTAAATAGGTGGAATTGTGTCTGCATAAGATCTTGTTTTGGGTAGATAGGTGGAATTACGTCTGCCTAAGATCCCTATGTGGGTAAATAGGTGGAATGTTTCAATATAATAATCCCTCCGGTTTTGGGCCGAACCTGTTTAGAGTTTATTTATCGTTTCTTTTCAGGCGGTATACCCATGTCAGCAGAGCCTCGTCGCAGGAAGTTACTTGACCAGGTTAGAGAGGCTATTCGGTTAAAGCATTATTCCTATCGGACAGCGCAAACCTATATGCAATGGATTCGCTGCTACATCCTGTTTCACAACAAGCGTCACCCTCGATGACACTCACACGATTCAAAAACTGTGGGGCATAGGGATGTCAAGACTACGATGATTTTTTATACTCATGTCTTAATCGAGACGGACGCGGCGTAAGAAGCCCTCTAAACACACAGCTTCGTACCAGAAATCCTTAATTTCTTGTTCTCAGAACCGAAATTGCCACAAATCTCTGAGCACTCCCAAAGGCTAAACTATTGGATCTCCCCTACCTTCCCCACCCCCTCTACCTGCTCAAACTCCCCTACGATAAGCTAGAGACTATTGCCGTCTTTTACTGCCAAGTCCACGTCTTATGCAAACTCGCGATCGCCAAATTTCTCCGGTTGCTAACCTTTCCCTGCCTAGCCGTACGGCCTCCATCAGCCGCAAAACAGGGGAGACAGACGTGCAGGTGAGCCTCAATATCGACGGTACGGGGCGCTGCACGGCCAACACAGGGATTCCCTTTCTCGACCATATGCTGCACCAGATTGCCTCTCACGGGCTATTTGACCTAGACGTGCAGGCTAAGGGAGACATTGAGATTGACGATCACCACACTAATGAAGATGTGGGAATTACTCTGGGAATGGCGCTGAAGGAGGCGCTGGGCGATCGCAAAGGTATTGTCCGCTTCGGTCATTTCGTCGCCCCCCTCGATGAGTCCCTAGTGCAGGTAGCGCTCGACTTTTCGGGGCGGCCCCATCTCAGTTACGGACTGGAGATTCCGACCCAGCGGGTCGGCACCTACGATACTCAGCTTGTGCGGGAGTTTTTCGTGGCGGTGGTGAATCACAGCCAGATGACGCTGCACATCCGCCAGCTAGACGGTATCAACTCGCACCACATTATCGAAGCCACCTTCAAAGCCTTCGCTCGGTCTATGCGCATGGCCGCAGAAGTTGACCCCCGCCGGGCCAACACCATTCCTAGCTCCAAAGGCGTTCTATAATTGCTCAAAAGAAATTGGGTTTAGGAGATTCGTAGGATGGGCAAAGCAAAGCGTGCCCATCTGCTATCAAACCTTCTCAATCAATCTTTTATAGAACACCCTCCACCCTGGCATTCAATCCATACACCTCACGGCTACCCGCCAGCGCCACCAGGGTTACGTCTCGCTCATCCCCCGGCTCAAACCGCACAGCCGTGCCCGCCGGGATATCCAATCGCATCCCCCTGGCCCGCTCTCGGTCAAACTCAAGGGCCGGATTGACTTCATAAAAATGAAAATGAGAGCCGACCTGAATCGGGCGATCGCCCGTATTAGCCACCGCTAGAGTCACCGTTTCTCGGCCCGCATTTAGCTCAATCTCGCCTGCTTCTATCAGCAATTCACCGGGAATCATTTGCGACCTCCTAGCCGACTAATCAAATCTTGGCGCTGTCGGTTTAGCTCCTGCTCTACCCGGTAGAGCGACTGCCGAATTTCGCGCTCATAGCTGCCGCCGGGCTGAGTATCCAACAGCTTCTGCAGGGCCATCAAGTGGGCCGTTTTGGGGGCTAGCTCGCTGGGCACTTTCACATCGGGCACAATGCCGCTGTTCTCCCAGTTGCTGCCAGTCACGGGGTTGATAGCGCGGCCCGTAGGCACAAACAGCCAGAAATGATCGTTAATGCGCTCGCCCCGACCTGGATTAGCGCCGCCGCGCGTGGTTTCTCCTACAAGGGTAATGCGGTCAAGCACTTTGAGGTTATAGGCAAACTCCTCTGCCGCCGAGAAGGTTTCCTGGCTGGTGAGGACATAGACAGGCTTTTCTAGATAGCGCTTGCCGGGCAGGTAGGGAATTGTCCACCACTGCTGGGTGGTGTCATCCTCACGCCAGTACAGGTCGTTGAGATGGACAGGAGGATACTCCGGCAGCAGATAGCTACACAGCAGCGCCACCATTGCCGGAGAGCCGCCGCTGTTGTGGCGGATGTCGATAATCAGGGCGCGGGTGTGCGCTAAAAAGCTCATGGCGGCGATCGCGGTTTCTCCAGCAAACTCCGGCGGCTCAAAGCCGTATAGCTCCATATAGCCAATGTTGCCCGCCAGCCGCTCTACCCGGTTAAAGTCAAAGTTGCGCAGACTGCTGAGCTGCTGCTGCTGGGCCAGTTCTGCAGGGGTGGGTTCACCGTGGGGTTCTAAGTGAGGCAGCGGTTCCGGGCTGTAGTAGAGCCGCAGATTGCGATCGCCGCTGAGTTCCTGTAGCTGAGCGGTGAGAGTGGCGGCTAGCTGGGTACCGCTTTGCACGTCGCTATAGCCGCCTGCCTGCAGGCGATCGCGGATATCTGCTTGTAGCTTTTGGGCCACTTCTGCAAAGACGTAAACATTTAGCTTCTCGACGACGCCAGTCAGCACCTGATGGCGCATAGCGTCATCTAAACTCAAATCGCCTGCAGGCATAGCATCAGGGGCAGAGTCACTCATGCAGCTTACTGAATCGGATTGTGCACAGTCACCAGCTTGGTGCCATCGGGAAACGTGGCTTCCACCTGCACCTCATGAATCATTTCTGGAATGCCCTCCATTACCTCATCTCGGTTGAGCAAGGTAGTGCCGTAGCTCATTAGGTCTGCTACCGTACGCCCATCCCTGGCCCCTTCCAAAATGGCGGCTGAGATATAGGCCACCGCCTCTGGATGATTCAGCTTCAGTCCCCGTTCTTTGCGGCGCTCAGCCAGCAGAGCAGCCGTAAAGATGAGTAGTTTGTCTTTCTCCTGGGGCGTTAACTGCATGACGGCTCAGCGTGGGGGAACAGCACTAGATTAGCGGTAATTGGGGCGGAGTGGCGGGATTTGTAGAGAGGTTTTAGGTTTGGGTAGAAGCGAATGGGTCAAGTTTGGAATTTTGAACTTTAAAGGTTTTGCCAGATCTTGATGGTTTTGTCGGCGCTGGCGCTGGCGATGTACTGGCCGCTGCGGTGGATGGCGACGGCGTTGATCGCCCCCGCGTGTTCTGTAAGGGTGTGCTGCAGGGTGCCTGTTTGACCATTCCAGATTTTGACCGTACCGTCGCGGCTACCGCTGACAATGGTGGCGCTGTTGGGCGCGATCGCCACCGAGTTGACATCCTGGGTATGGTCGCTCAGGGTTTGCACTAGCCCGCCGGAAGCCAGACTCCAAAGCCGCACCGTTTTATCTTTGCTGGCGCTGGCGATTAGCTTGCCGTTGGGGGCGATTGTCACCTGATTTACTGAGTTAAAGTGACCGGAAAAGACCCGGATGATATTCCCCTGTTCCAAATTCCAAAGCCGCACTTTGTTATCCAAGCCGCCGCTAATCAAGTAGCGTTCGTCCGGCGTAATCACAACTGACTTAATCATGCCAGCCGAGCCGGTCAGGCTTTTAAGCAAAGTGCCTTTGTCTAGCTTCCAGAGCTTAACGGTGCGATCGTCGCTGCCGCTTGCCAGCAGCCAGCCACTCGTGCCAACAGCTACCGAATTCACATCGCGGATGTGTCCTTTGATCGTTTGCAGCAGTTCTCCAGTTGCTAGATTCCAAACTTTGACCGTATCGTCATCACCACAGCTCGCCAATACCTGCCCGCCTGGACTAATTGCCACTTCGTTTACGCCGCGAGCGTGACCCGCCAGGGTTTGCAGTAAGGCTCCAGTTTGCAGGTTCCAGAGACGAATGGAGTCATCTAAGCTGCCGCTGGCTAAAATCGGGGTCTTGGGATTAAACGCGATTGTTGTGACCCAGGAGCTATGACCCGTCAGCGTGCGAATACAGCGCCATCCCCGTGGCCCTGAGACTCGTTTTGATGGCGGCTGGCTGACGGGAAAGCCGCCGCTGTAGGTAGCGGCGCGGTTAGGCGGCTGGCTGGGGGGGCGGCTGGGTGGCTGAGTCGTTTTCGCCTTGGCAGAGGGGGCACTTGGGGGGGAAGAGGTCGAAATTTTGCCCTCTGGATGCTGGCGTACCCAGCCGGGAACAGTTCCCTCTAAGGAAGGCAGTCCGCGTAAATCGGCTAGAACTTCTTGAGCAGACTTGTAGCGATCGCTAATGAGGTCTTTAACCAGGCGATCGAGGACGTTACCAAGCTGGGGACTGACGGTTAAATTGTTTTGCTGCAGTGCCTCTCGCCACAGCCAGCGGCCTTCTAGCGGGCTGTAGAGTCGTTCTGGCTTTACCCCGGTCAATAAATGCAGGCAGGTGGCTCCCAGGCTGTAGAGATCGCTGCTGGGATACGCCTGCCCGCCCCGGAGCTGCTCAATCGGGGCGTAGCCTTCGGTGCCAATGCGGGTTCCGGGTTCGTGCAGGATAGTCTCGGTAAACTGCTTAGCCACGCCAAAGTCAATCAGCACCAGCTTGCTATCTACCCGGCGGCGAATCAGGTTGGAGGGGGTAATGTCCCGGTGGATAATATTGCGCTCGTGGACAAACTGCAGCACCGGCAGCAAATCTTCCAGCAGCGATCGCACCTCTGCCTCATCTAAAGTGCCGCGTTTTCGCATCTCCTGCAGCAGAGTTTTGCCCTCGATCATCTGCTGCACCAGATAGAGATAGCGCTCCTGTTCAAAATAGGCCATCAGCGTCGGAATTTGCGGATGCTCCCCCAGTTCGTGCAGCCGCTCAGCCTCCTGCTGAAAAAGCTGAATAGCCTTGTCTAAAGACTTTGGCCCCTGAGCCTGGGGGGCAAACTGCTTCAGCACGCAGTAGCTATTGAGGCGATCGCTGTCTTTCGCTAAATAAGTCCGGCCAAAGCCACCCCGGCCAATCAGTTTGATCGGGCGATAGCGCCCTCGCAGACTTTGGACTAAGAGCGTATTGCAGCTCTGACACCGGATCGCCGCATCGGGATTGATCGGCTGAGCGCAATTGGGATTTAGGCAGCAAATCATCTTTGGCAGTTGCCTCGGAATGCACTTCTTTACAAAAAGTAGAAGTCTTTCAATCGATAAAAAGCTTACGGTAAGGTGATCATAAACTGATTTTTGAAAAGCTCTTCATAAAATGACATTGGCGCCCTCTCATTCTTCGCATCAAAAAGCTAAAGCCCTGCGTCCTGGGGCGCGTCGGCCCGCAAAGGAACTCTGCAGCGAATGTGGCCTTTGCGACACCTACTACATTCACTATGTCAAGGAAGCCTGCGCCTTTCTGAATCAGCAGGTAGCTGAGCTAGAAACGGAAACCCACGGTCGCAGCCGCAACCTAGAAGCTGCCGAAGACCTCTATTTCGGGGTGCATCAGGAGATGATGGCGGCCCGCAAGCAGCAGCCCATCGACGGGGCGCAGTGGACAGGCATTGTTAGCACGATCGCCATTGAAATGCTCACCCAGGGTCTTGTGGAAGGGGTGGTCTGTGTGCAAAACACCGAGAGCGATCGCTTCCAGCCTATGCCCGTGATTGCCAGGACGCCAGCAGAGATTCTAGCAGCGCGGGTGAACAAGCCAACCCTCTCTCCCAATCTGTCAGTGTTGGAGCAAATTGAGCAGTCGGGTCTAAAGCGGCTATTAGTGATCGGCGTCGGCTGCCAGATTCAGGCGTTGCGGGCGGTTGAGCAAAAGCTGGGGTTAGAGAAGCTCTACGTGCTGGGCACGCCCTGCGTCGATAACGTCACCCGTGAGGGACTGCAAAAGTTTTTAGAAACCACCAGTCGCTCGCCCGAAACGGTGGTGCACTACGAGTTTATGCAGGATTTTCGGGTGCATTTCAAGCACGAAGATGGCTCCACCGAGACGGTACCCTTCTTTGGCCTCAAGACCAATCAGCTCAAAGACGTGTTTGCCCCGTCCTGCATGAGCTGCTTTGACTATGTCAACTCGCTGGCGGATCTGGTGGTGGGCTACATGGGGGCCCCCTTTGGCTGGCAGTGGATGGTGGTGCGCAACGATCGCGGTCGGCAAATGCTGGATCTGGTGATGGATCAGCTCGATACGCAGCTAGTGATGTCTCAGGGCGATCGCCGTCAGGCTGTGCAGCAGAGTATCCCCGCCTATGACAAAGGCGTGACACTGCCCATGTGGGCCGCTAAGCTGATGGGCGTGGTGATTGAAAAAATCGGGCCGAAGGGGCTGGAGTACGCCCGCTTTTCCATCGATTCCCACTTCACCCGCAACTACCTCTACGTCAAACGTCACCACCCAGAGAAGCTAGCCGCTCATGTGCCAGAGTATGCTAAGCGCATTGTCGAGCAGTATAAGCTACCGGATTGATGCCTGTGGATTAGCTTTAACCTTATGCGGATTCTGCTAGTCGATGATGAAGCTGAAATGGCTGAGCCGCTGAGTCGTCTGCTCAGAAAAGAGGGCTATCAGGTTGACGTAGCCACGGACGGGGCCGAGGGCAGTCAGCTAGCAGCAGAAAATGCCTACGAGCTGATGATTCTAGACTGGATGCTGCCCTACAAAAGCGGCTTAGAAATTTGCCAGGAGCGGCGATCGCAGGGAGATGTCACCCCCGTCTTGTTCTTGACGGCCAAAGATACCCTAGACGATCGCGTTGTTGGCCTCGATGCTGGCGCTGACGACTATTTGATCAAGCCTTTTGAGCTACGGGAACTGTTGGCGCGGGTGCGGGCTTTGCTGCGGCGTCCGCCAACACTGGAGTTATCATCAGCGCCGCAGCGGCTGCAATACGGCGATTTAGAGCTAGATAGCGAAAATCAAATGGCCTACCGGGGCGATCGCCCAATTGAACTCTCCGAAAAGGAAACGCAGCTCTTAGCCTATTTAATTCAGCATCCTGAACAACTACTCACCCATACCCAAATCTATGAAGCCGTTTGGGGAGAAACGCACCAGCCCAGCAGCAACGTCCTAGCAGCGCAGATGCGGCTGCTGCGCCGCAAGCTAGAGCAGCCCCAAAGCCCGCTGCTCATTCACACCATCTACGGCAAAGGCTATCGGTTGGGTATTGGCGCTGCTGAAACCTAATCGCCAAAACCTGTCCATAGCTATCTACACTCATTTAGCGACGCTGTAGCTCAATGCTGTAGGTTGTTTGTCCCTCAGAGGTCTGCCCCCGAAAACAACGAACCTGATAGATACCGTCGGCTAGGCTCAGCAGTTTACCGTCGTCTTCAGGACGTAAAAAATCAGCTAGCTGTAAATCGGTTGAAGTGGCCAGTCGCGGCTCCGACTCATAATCGCTTTCATCGATTGGCTCCAGCGTGCCATCTGCCGCCTGTACGAAGTTGGGGGGCTGGTGAAAGCTCAGCATCGTCTCTCCAGTGGCTCGCACCAGCGCATAGACGGGAATGGCTTCTGATTTAAGAGTACTCATATCGATTCAGAATATAAAGTTTAGACGTGAATTAGATTCAATCGCAAACTGAGCCGGTTAGCCAGTGAGCCGCCGATGGATATTTACCGCTCCAACCTAGCGCCTGAGGGGAAATTCTGAGAATAATCCTGAACTTTTGTATACTGAGAACCTAAGCCCTAGGCAAAAAATGATGGAATCTCAGACCCCTGCCATTCAGTTCTATGATGGTATTTCAGAGCAGCTTAGCAATGTGAGCCTGCGCCGCGATCGCGCTACTGGAGCGCGGCTGGCCATTTTGATTTTTGAGCAGCTCAAGTCCATTGAGCAGTTCAACAGCTTTCGGAACCGCTTTGCGGGCAGCCTCCAGCTCATTGATCAAGAAGGCACTATTAGCATTGAGCCAGCCGGGGTTAAGTTCATCTTTGGCGGGCCGGAGGGGGATGAGCTAGAGCGGGTAGAATGCAAGCTAGAAATTGAGCGAGATGACTACTGGGAGCGGTTTATGCGCTTTATGCATCGCTATGCAGACGCCAACGGTATGGCCTACGGTGATGCTAGCGCTGGCGGCAAGTAGTTTTTTAGCAAGATCGGGGTGACTGAAACAGTGAGTGGGAAAAAAACATGAAAGTTGCAGTGACAGGGGCTACTGGATTTGTTGGCAGTCGCTTGGTACAGCGCCTGCAGCAAGAAGGGCACAGCGTCAAAGTTTTTACCCGTCAGGCAGAGCGAGGTCGCCGCGTTTTTCCGGCTGCGGCTTTTCCCAACGTCGAAATTGTGGCTTATGCGCCGCTGACTTCGGGAGACTGGCAAAAGGCGATCGCGGGCTGCGATGGCGTCGTCAATCTCGCCGGCGAGCCGATTTCTGAACGCTGGACGCCTGCTCACAAGAAAGCTATTTTGGTGAGCCGTCAGATTGGCACTGAAAAGCTGGTTGAGGCGATCGCCCAGGCCGATCCTAAGCCGAGCGTTTTAGTGAGCGGCTCCGCTGTAGGCTACTACGGCACTAGCGAAACGGCCCGCTTGGATGAAACCAGTCAGCCTGTCGAAAATGACTTTCTCTCGCAGGTCTGCCAAGCCTGGGAAACTGCCGCTGAGCAGGTTAAGCCTTTGGGCGTGCGCTTAGTCATCACTCGCATCGGCATTGTATTGGGCATGGGCGGCGCTATTTCCCGCATGATCACCCCGTTTCGCCTCTATGCGGGTGGGCCCATTGGTAGCGGTCGTCAGTGGTTCTCCTGGATCCACCGGGAAGATCTGGTGAACCTAATCATTAAAGCCCTAACGGACGGCCAAATGCAGGGGGTATACAACGCCACTGCGCCGAATCCCGTCCGTATGAGTGAGCTATGTCAGGCGCTAGGGGAAGCGATGAATCGTCCTTCCTGGCTACCCGTGCCCGACTTCGTGATCGAAGCTCTGTTGGGCGACGGAGCCAAAGTGGTTCTAGAAGGACAGCAGGTGCTGCCCAAACGGACTCAGGCAGCAGGCTTTCAGTATCAGTATCCTAAGGTGGATATGGCTCTGAGAGACATCGTTAAGTCAATCTAGCGAGGGCGCACAGCCGTGCGCCCTGCCGATGCGGTAAAACTTAACGCTTAACGGTTACCGGGAGTCCGTCCCCCCTCATCATTGCTGCCGCCGCGGGGCCTGGAGTTACCCGGATCGCAGCCCTCAGGGCCGTTGCCGATGCCCTGGTTGCAGTTACTACGTCGGCTCCCATCGTCATCATCATCGTCGTCATCGTCGCCGTCATCATCATCGTCGCCGTCGTCATCGTCATCACCACTGTCGCTATTGTCTGACCCCCCGGTGGTGGTAGTATCCGTTTCAACGGTGGTTTCAGTCGTGGTGGTCGTTTCCTGCAGAATGCCAGCTAGATCAACGATGTAGTCGGAAGTGACTGACTCAACTACGCCTAGACTGACGAGCGCCTGATAGACGTAAGAGCAAGCCTCACCCCGCGTCACTAGTTCAAACAGATTCAGCTCGCGAACATTGGGGTAGTTGACCAAAACGTTCTTTTCCACCAGCGCGGCGATGACAACCCGGTATTGGCTGGGGATGGTGTCTGCATCCACAAAAACGCTGAGGATTTCTTCCACGCTCCGGTTAGAAGTCACCTCGGTGTAGCCCAAAGCCCTGGCCAGCATCACCAATACTTCTAGCTTGGTCATGCGGGCATCTGGCTCAAATCCCCCGCCCGAACTTAGATTCAAAAAGCCCATTGTGTAGGCTTGTCGAATCGCGCTAAAAGCCCAAAAACGGCTGGAGACGCCCTGTAGCGAAACGCTTTGGCGCACAGGCTGTAAGTTGAAGGCTTTGCTGACGATCGCCGCATACTGAGCCTTTGTTAGATAGGCCGTGGGCAGAAACTGGCCGTTAGGAAAGCCTGTGACCACGTTGAGGGACGACAGCCTATAGACGAAGGTGCTGGCCCAGTAGGTTGTTGTAATGTCAGTGTAGTTAACGGTGGTGGTTGTAGTAGTCGTGGTTGTGGTGGTCGTGGTACTACCGCCACTGGTGCTGCCGCCGCTGGTACCGCCGCCGCTGGTACTGCCGCCGCCATCGTCGTCGTCGTCACCGCCATCGTCGTCATCGTCACCGTCGTCATCGTCGTCCTTTAACTGAGACAGCTCATTAATTTGCTCGGTAGCTGCTTTGTCAGTTGGAGTGGTTTCGCTTTGCTGAGCCGAAGCCGTCAAGACTGAAGAGAACAAAGTTGCCGCGATCACTAGCAACATGGCAAAAGAGGCAGTCTGAGTTAAGACTTTCAATAAAAAGGGGCGCATATCTAGTTCTACCTATTTCAAAGAACATCACGTAGCAGATAGGACTGAGCTTTCCAACAAAGTTGCTGGCTCAGGAGCTAGCCGAGGAACTATCCGGCTTATCCTCTTTAGGCAAGACTGTGATCTTAGACACAAGTTCCAGGTTCTTCTCAGAGCTTCATCTAAAGCTTATCGAGGGCGATCGCACTGCTGTTTTACTGTGAAGATCTAAGCGGCAAAGGCTCATCTAGCGGCAAAATCCAGTCGGCAGGCCGCAGCGATTGCTTCTCTTGAGCCAAGTCCACAAACGGATCAATCAGCAGCTGCGGCGATCGACCATTGAGCGACACCCAAGCCCGCGTTCTGACCTCCAGTGATTCATCTCCCTGGGCTGGTAGCGTCTCAGCCAGGTAGTGGGCAAACTGCAGCACCATATCGGGCCGTCCGCCCATCTTGCGAACCTGCCAGCGGGCCAAAAACTGTTCGGGTAAAACGCTGACTACCTGTTGGGTTGCGGGATCGCGCACTAGAAATTCAGCTCGGCTGTCTTTATCCCGTAGCTTCATATGCCAGGCAAACCGATGCCCTTCTTCTGTCCAATTAACATTGCCCGGGTAGAGATAGTGGCGCAGAGGCAATAGACATTGGAGGCTGACGTAAATGAGCAAGCAGGCGGCCACTAGACGGCGGTGTCGTAGCGAAGCGATCGCGTTTCCAGAAGCGGCGTTGCCCGCTAGCTCAGCTTCTGATTTGGGGCTGATGGATTTCACCGATACCTTGGACAATCTGCCAAATACGCGGCGCGGCCAGCTTGGATCAAAGAAAATAGCCGTCGCCGCGATCATAAACCAGGGAAAAATACCAATCGAAAACAGCCGCGCATTTGTGAGATGAAACAGCGTAATCAAGGCGAACGCCCCCAACCGGGTGCGACGCCAGAGCAGCAGCGGCACAATTAGCAGATCTAGCAGCAGGCCGCTATAGCTCAGCAAATAGACCATCCACTCCGCTGTAAAGAACTGCCCCACCAGCGGAAAATCCGTAGAACCTGCCAGCCACAGCCGCATCGGTTCTCCCTGCAGCCAATCGCCATTGAGTTTAGCAATGCCGCCGTAGAAATACGGCACTGCAATTTGAAAACGCAGCAGCCATAATGTCCAAGCCGGGGCCGTCTGAGACAGCAACTTTGGACGGCGCAGCACGTCTACTGAACACAGCCGATGGGCAGGCAGAAAGATGAGCAAGTAGCTCAGCAGGCAGATGAGATAGAAATGATTGAGATAGCGGGCCTGTTCTAATAAGAAAATGTAGGTAAAGCCCACAAAAAAGAGCAGGGCGCTCAGCCGATAGAAAAAGCCCAGCGAGATAAATAAAGCGAGTACGCCCAGAACCGCAAAGTGCCAGATCATCCCCTCTCCCGGCCAGGGCTGCACCCAGCCAAAGCCAGGATAGGTGAAGTTGAAGTCTGGCTTCATCCAGTAGGCTTCAATCCAGCCATGAGCAAAGTAGCGCTGTACTTCCCAGAGCAAAATAGCGCCAAAGCCGATCCGAAAGTAGGCCAAAACGGCAATATCTACGGGTTGCCAGAGCCATTCCTGAAGCTGCTTCACTGTTTTCAAAGATCGCTAGTCCACTAACACACTGAGTTTTCGATCGCCCTCGCCCTTAGTCAAGTTCCCGTTCATTCGGCTGACAGGTCGTAAATTAATTAAAGGTATCACCGGGCACCTTTTTAACTTAATCGCGTCTTAATAATACGAGTCAGCCCGCTCAACTCTATCTCTAGATGAGTTGGCAAGCGCAGATTTTACTGTAAAAGTAAAGTTGTTACGTAGACGACATCTATCTCAGGGCTTATTCTGCAATGAATGATTAATACGGCTTAACCGCTGTCCCGGTGTGAGTAGAGTCCATTGAGCCTAGTAACCATGCCTCAGTTTGTGCGTTTCCCTGTGCTGCCTTGCTTTGTTTTACTTGCGGGTTTGGGGGCTTGCCGAGCTAGCCTGAACCAAACGTTTGATGTGCTTGGCGAAAGCCTAGAATCGTCCCCAGTCCAATCGGTCAGTCTCCCCCCGTCGGAGGCGAATATTCCGGCCTCTGTGTTAGAGGGATGTATTGCGGAAGCGGCAGATGTAGCCAGCGAGCCGATTGAGATTCAGACCGCTCAGCTTTTGCGAGACGGGACGTTTTTAATTCAGTGGAAAGAGGGTGAGAGCTTGGCCGGTTCTTGTCAGGTAGACGGACGGGGTAACGTGATTGCGATCGCCTCAGCGAAGCTACCCCAGCCCTAGCGCTGAACCCATCTCTTCTCTACCTTCCTAACCTCGCCCTAGCTCCTAGTCTGCGGCTGCCTTCTGCTCTTTGTACTTATCCTTAAACAGGGCCTGCCGCTCTTTGTGTTCAACAACGGGCTGCGGGTAGCTGCAGCGATCGCGGTTTTCTGGGGCAATTTCACCTGTGATCAGTTCTTTCGTATCCAAATCTTTTAGCTCCGGTAGCCACTGGCGAATATAGTCTGCTTCCGGGTCAAATTTCTTCGCCTGGCTAGCCGGGTTAAAAATTCGCAGCGGTTTTGGATCCATGCCGCTAGAGGCACTCCATTGCCAGCCGCCATTGTTAGCGGAAAGATCGCCGTCGAACAGCTTTTGCAGAAAATATTTCTCTCCCCAGCGCCAGTCAATGATCAGATCCTTGGTCAAGAAGCTGGCAACAATCATGCGACAGCGGTTGTGCATCCAGCCCGTTTCATTGAGCTGCCGCATGGCCGCATCCACAATCGGATAGCCTGTTTTACCTTCGCACCAAGCCTGAAAGTGATCTTCGTTGTTAATCCAGGGAAAGTCTTTGAGCGCTTCTCGGTAAGGCCCTTCAGCGAGCTGAGGGAAAAAATACATCACATGCTGATAGAACTCGCGCCAGGCCAGCTCTTGCTGCCAGGTTTTGACGCTGTTGCGAGTCTCGTCACTGCGGCAGCGACTGTAGGCTGAGTCAGCAGCTTCCCAGACGGTGCGAATGCCAATAGCCCCAAACTTCAGCGCCGCGCTGAGGACAGAAGTTCCCTCAATACTGGGTAAGTTTCGCTGCTCGGCATATTCAGCGATCGCCCGGTCATCATCACAAAAATCAGCTAGCCGCTGCTGCGCTGCCTTTTCGCCCGGTGCCAGCAGCAGCGGATTTTCCCAGACAAATCCCAAGTCCTTCGCACTGGGCAGCGCCATCGCGCCTGCCTCATCAGCCGCCTGCTGCTCTGCACTTGAGAGATCCGTTAGGCTTTCCGGCGTCGGAGCTGGGGCAGCTTTAGCGTGATCTTTCCAGTTGCGCCAAAAGGGCGTGTAAACCGTGTAAGGGTCGCCAGCATTGGTGCGGACTTCGCCAGGACCGTGTAGGAGCTGATCCCAGGTATTGTGGACATGAATGCCATAGTCTTTGAGGGCATCGCGCACCTTTTGGTCACGCGTTTGGGCATAAGGCTCGACATCCCAGTTCCAGTAAACAGCCTGAGCGGATAAAGCCCGCGCCAGTTCGGGAATTGCCTTTTCGGGAGGAGCCTGTAAAATTAGCAGCCGACTGCCTGCCGCCTGATAGCGCTGCTGCAGCTCCTCCAAGCAGCCAATCATGTAGGTAACGCGAGCAGGGGCCACGGCATCATTTTCTAATAGAGCCGGATCAAGGCAAAAAACGCCGATAACTTTCTGGCTGCGATCGCGAGCGGCTGCCAGTCCTAAGTTGTCAGAAAGTCGTAAGTCTCGGCGGTGCCAAAACAAAATCAGGTCGGTCATGGCTCAGTTTGAAATTTTTTGCGGCTGCAGAATAGGGATTCAGTATGACACGGTCTCCTAGTCCGGCGAACCTATCTGAGGTCAAGCTTCTTGCCGTTCAGATCGCTAAATATTGGCCATGCCTGTTTTCTGACAGAACTTTAATCAAAGCTTTCAAATTTCTTAATGCATAAATTACCACGACAAACTGTATATAGTGCTACTTTTTAGCAAGAGGCTAACTGCTCGCATCATTGCTAAAAGCCTCTGCACTCACTTTTATTAATAGAGAGATTAAATCCATGCGTCTTTTCTACCGCGGTGCCCAATACGAAACTCAGACTCCTCGCATTGAAGCCACCGAAGGCAATGAAATTGGTACCTATCGCGGTGCCCATTTCAAAACTAAAAGCTATCGAGTGGCCCAGCGTCATCATGATCAAGTACAGCTTACCTATCGCGGCGTCAAATATACCCACGAAATTTAGTCATTCCCTGCCTCATCGTGACCATAATCACAGGTCGGCAGCGGAAAGATCACGTTCTGGTTGGAAAAATCAGTGGTTAACTAAAAGAGCTTCTGAATAATAACGACCAGTTCTTTCGTAGGGTCTTTGTTATGCCAGTTTCCGATGGCTACAAATTTGAGCTACCTCAGCTAACGCCCGCTCAGCAGGCGCTAGCTGCTGGGCTGATAGACGTTTTCCTAGCGCTAGTTTTGATTCCGCTGCTAGGAGCAGCTTTGTTAGTCATGCTGGAAGCTTGGCAGATGCTCTAGCTGGGTGATAGGTGAGGCTTAGCCAGCATAAAGCTGGCAATTGATTTGGCATCAACTCCTTCTCCGGCCAAAATGGCTTTTTCTAGTTCTGCTGGTGTCATTAAGACGACTTCCAAGTCTTCATCAGCATCTAGGGCAGGAGTATCCTCTAGCTTTTCTAAGTCAGCGGCTAAAAAAGCATAGATAAACTCGTCGGAATAGCCGGGGGCGAGGGCAAACTTACCCAACGGAGACCAGCTATGGGCCCGATATCCGGTTTCTTCTTCTAACTCTCGCTGAATCGTTTCAGCGGGCTGCTCGCTGACTTCTACCGTCCCAGCCGGAAATTCTAGCAGTCGCCCCTGAACCGCAAAGCGGTATTGCCTCACCAGTACCAGTTCTCCATTAGCAGTGATGGGGACGGCTAAGGCCCCTCCTGGATGGCGAATGCATTCCCAGTCGCCGATGGCTTTATTGGGGAGGCGGAGCTGGTTGACCTCAAAGTTGAACTTGCGGCCTTCGTAGAAAAGCCGCTGTTTGAGAAGCTGAGGGGGTTCTTGGCCGGGCATAGAATTCTGAACAGTATTTGTCAGTATCCTCAGAATGCCGCTGTGTCAGGCGAATTGTCAATTTTGAATTGGTTTGCGGTTGGCTGTATGCCCGTGCAGTCAACCTGTTGGAGTAGCTCAGCAATGGTCTGACCCAAGACAGGCTCTCTCCAGTTAGGCGCAATTTCTGCCAAAGGGGCCAGCACGAAAGCTCGCTGGTGCATTCGCGGATGAGGAATTTGCAGATGGGGTATTTCTAGGATTTTCTGACCGTACAGCAGTAGGTCTAGATCTAGCAGGCGTGGCCCCCACCGTTCTCGCCGCTCTCGCCCAAAGCGACTTTCAATTTCTAATAAAACTGCTAACAGCGCTGCCGGAGTTAGCCGAGTTTCTGCGATCGCGCAGGCATTCCAGTAGTCAGGCTGAGGCGGGCCTACCGGAGCAGTGCGATAGGCTTTAGAACAGGCTAGTAGAGTAATCCCTGCAGTCGCGGCGATCGCCTCTAGGGCCCCCTGCAGAATTGCTAAAGAGTCGCCCAGATTACTCCCCAGCGCGATCGCACAGGGAGTGCTCTCTAAGGCAGCGGTGGCAGCAGGCGATAAGTTCTCAGCCTCAGCCCCGAAGTTTCCATCATCAGGATATCGGTTCTGAGAGAATGGGGGGGTAAGCTGCAAAAGGCGGCCTCCGTCAGTAGAATTTCGTCGCGTCCGGCCAGGTCTTCTCCTAATTTAGACGCTAGATTCAGTTCTTCGCCAAAGATATCGGTCTCAGCCACCACCAGCATATTGCCGTAGCCAATTCCAATGCTGACGTGCAAATCCGCCTCACTTAAAGTGGCGATCAGCGTTTGAGCCGCGCCCACAGCAGTTTCAGCATTCGGAAAGCTGGCATAAATGTTGTCGGCCTCTAACTTAAAAACGCTGCCGCCAGCGGTTTCTATCACTGGCAGAGCGATCGCCTGCAGTTGCTGAATCTCTGCCAGCGCCGCGATGATGCCAGACTGCTGCGATCGCCGGGAAAAGCCAACAGCATCTAGCACCATCACCGCTAGAGTTTGACCAAAGACAGCTTGAATATGCTGATCAATTGCTGCTGCCGCTTCAGGGTGCTGATTGCGCTGCTGCAGTAAGCGTGTCAGCAGGCTTTCGGTATTTTGTTCCCGCTCTGGCTGAGACATCCCAGTATGACTAGCGGCTGGTGGATCGGACTGAGAACAGTGATCGGCAGATGCAAGTGATGGTACAGCAGCGGTAACTGCTTGCCCACTGATAATAGCGGCAAATGCCCACATAGCAGCAATCATGTCGCCCCAGCTCGTAGAGCTGATTCTTTACTAGAGACTTGCTTTTAAGCGCTGAACCAGTTGTTCTACCGCCAATACGCCCTCTATCCGGTCAATTGGCTTTCCTTGTTTGAAAAGGACGAGCGTTGGCAAGGCATGAATACTGTACTCAGAGGCAAGCTGAGAATAACGTTCTGTATCAATTTTAACAATTTTAATTTGGCCTTTGACTTGAGCGTTGACCTGCTCCAGAATGCCTGCCATCATCTGGCAGGGGCCGCACCAGTTAGCGTAAAAGTCTACCAGAACCGGGATTTCCGAATCTTGGATCAGGTCTGCAAAGCTTTTGAACTGCTGTTTAACTGCCATGAGAGATTTGAGGAATAACCATTTTGACGATCTTATCCTCGCTATTTCCAAGATTCCGTCTCTCGCTGGAATGACTTAAGATATGAGAGCATTTCAGGAGGTTTAGATTGAATGACAGCCCTATCTCAAGCTCTACAGGACAAGGTCGCGATTGTAACCGGAGCCTCGCGCGGAATTGGCCGGGCGATCGCGATCGCACTGGCTGCAGAGGGGGCACAGGTAGTGGTTAACTATGCCCGCTCTAGCAGCGCTGCTGATGAGGTGGTCGCTCAAATTAATGAAAAGGGCGGCAGCGCTATTGCTTTGCAGGCCGACGTGTCTCAGGCCGATCAGGTCGATGCTTTGATCAGCGCCACGATGGAGAAGTGGGGCCGGGTAGATGTCCTAGTCAACAATGCCGGAATTACCCGCGATACGCTGCTGCTGCGGATGAAGCCAGAGGACTGGCAGGCCGTCATTGACTTGAATCTAACAGGCGTTTTCCTCTGCACGCGGGCCGTGAGCAAAATCATGCTGAAACAGCGCTCAGGCCGCATTGTTAACGTGGCCTCGGTGTCAGGACTGATGGGCAATCCAGGACAGTCCAACTACAGCGCAGCTAAAGCGGGCGTGATTGGCTTCACCAAAACAATTGCCAAGGAACTTGCCAGTCGAGGGGTGACGGTTAACGCGGTTGCGCCTGGATTTATCGCCACGGACATGACTGCCGATTTGTCCAACACGGAAGAAATTCTTAAATTTATCCCCCTAAATCGCTACGGCACTCCGGCAGAGGTGGCCGGTCTTGTCCGTTTTCTAGCCGCCGATCCGGCTGCCGCTTATATTACCGGGCAGGTAATGAATGTCGATGGCGGCATGGTGATGGCTTAGGCAATAGCCCAAGCACAGCAAAAAATCTTAAACGATTGGTTGTCTCAGAGGCTGAAGAAAACTGAAAATCGAGAAAGGCTTGTTTTTTGTTTTATCCCCATCAGTCTTTCGGCAAAGTCCAGTAAAATTCCCCAAAGCCCTCTCATTCTGCGCAGCAGAAAATAAGTCCGGTGGCAACCAAGCGCCAAGCCCTGTCTGACCTGTTTAAGACTCGCCTTTCACGGCGGATTGTTTTTTGGGTCTTTGCCAGCATTGTGCTGATTGAAGGCATTATTCTCATTCCTTCGGTCTACCGCCGCGAGCGCGAGCTTTTAATCTATCAGCAGGAGTTAGCCGCCGCCAAAGCCTCAGGGCTACTGGCTCAAACTGCTCTCCCCCAAACAGAGGCTGCGCTGCTCACGCGGCTGCGAACTACCCAGGATGACACTGCCGTGGGAGGAGCACTCTATCGGGCGGAGGGAACTCTAGTCGGCACTTTCGGCGAAGCGCCAGCGCTGACGTTCGCTGATGTAGCAGCTGGGCAAGAAACGCTGCTTAATCGCGCTCAGCACCGTTATGATGCGGTTTGGCAGATGTCGCCTCTAGACGGACAATATCTCCTGATTATTCGCCACGATACGACCTTGGTGCGGCAGGAGGTGATTGCTTTCATTGGCCGTATTACCGGCTTAGTAGTGATCATTTCTTTTTTTGTCACCGGAGCGACCATGATTGTGCTGGAGCGGCTGCTGATTACGCCTATTTTGCGGCTGCGGCGGGACTTGCTCAAGACCGGACGGGCGATTAGCGCCGATCAGGATGCACGGTTGGTTGCCTTTGAATCAGCGAAAACCTATCGCCAAGACGAACTAGGCGATGTGGTAACAGCTTTTGAGCAGATGCTACAGCAAATTTCTGAGGCGATCGCCAACCGCAAGCAGGCTGAAGCCGAGCTACGCCTATCAGAGGAAAAATTTTCCAAAGCATTTCGCTCTAGCCCTAACCCCATCACCATGAGCACGATGATCAATGGCAAGCTGATCGAAGCCAACGACAGCTTTCTGCGGCTCCACGGCAGTTCCTTAGAGCAGGTGATTGGGCAAACGGCTTTAGATCTGAAGCTGTGGGCTAATCCCCGCGATCGCCAGCAGATGATTCAAACTATTCGCGATCGCGGCTATATTCGCAACCGGGAATACTGTTTCCTCACCCGCACTCAGGAAAGGCGTACGGTGCTGTATTCAGCAGAGCAAATCAGCATCAATCAGCAGGACTGTATTCTATCTGTGGTTAGCGATATCACCGAGCGCAAGCAGGCGGAAGAAGCTTTGCGGGCTAGCGAACAGCGGTTTCGGATGCTGGTGGAGCAGGCGGTAGATGCCATCTTTGTGGTTAACGAGCAGGGGGGCTTTGTCGATGCCAATCAGCAAGCCTGTCACAGTCTGGGCTATAGCCGGGCTGAGCTGATGCAGCTATCGGTGACCGATATTCAACAAGACCTCACGGCAGAGCAGTTTTCCCAGCTCTGGCAGTCTCTCACGGTAGGCAGTCCGGCCACCGTTGAAGGTACCCATCGACGGCAAGATGGCAGTCAGTTTCCGGTCGAGGTGCGGCTAGGGCTGCTGGAATTTGGTAGCGATCGCCTAATTTTGGCCTTAGCTCGTGACACCAGCGAACGGAAGCAGGCTGAGGCAGCGCTGGCGCGGCTGGCGGAAATTGGCGAACTGGCCGCCATGATTGTCCATGAGGTACGCAATCCGCTGACCACGGTGCTGATGGGGCTGAGTTCCTTCAAACGGCTTGATTTGCCGGAGCGAGCGCAAATGCGGTTGTCCTTCGCGCTGGAAGAGTCGGAGCGGCTGCAGCGGCTATTAAATGAAATTTTGCTCTATGCCAAACAGCAAAATCTAGCTCTAAGCGAACTGGATCTCAAAGGTTTACTGGCGGAGATGCTGGAGTCGCTGCAGGCGATGCCTGCCGCCAGCGATCGCCAAATTCAGTTCTCTGTTCCTGAGCAGCCAGCACCGATTCTAGGCGATACCGATAAGCTGAAGCAGGTGTTCATCAACCTGATTGGCAACGCCTGTGAGGCGATCGCTGGCGGAGAGCAAGTTTTCTGTCGTTTAGAGATTGACCAGCCGCAGCAGCGGGCTGTAGTTGAGGTGCACAACGGCGGTGAACCGATTCCACCGGAGGTTTTGCCCAAGCTGACCCAGCCCTTTTTCACCACCAAGTCTTCCGGCAACGGACTGGGATTAGCAATCACCAAGCGAATCATTGAAGCGCACGGGGGTGAGTTGGCGATCGCCTCAGCCGCCGCTACTGGCACCACCGTCACCGTCACGCTGCCGCTGAAGCCGACCTAGATAGGTAACGTTTCAGACCCGGAAACGCAGAGAGACCAGAAGCACACTATCAGGCTACACAAGGACACTGCTGCTGCACGCGGCCCAGTAAAACTTCTAGATTGAACGGTTTGACAATGTAGTCATTCGCGCCGACCTGCTGAGCAACTGCCTGATATTCCACCTCAGACAGGGCCGTGACAAAAATGATTGGCTCCTGATAGCCAGACTGACGCAAAGCCTGACAAATTTCGGGTCCCGATAGGGTCGGCAGTTTCCAATCTAACAGCACCAAATTAGGCTGCATTGACTGAGCCGCTTTTAATCCCATTAAGCCGTCATAGGCAACAGTAACCTGATAGCCTTCATCCAGCAGCTCTAGCTCCATCAGCTTAGCAGTGTTGGGATTGTCTTCAATGAGTAGGATGTGCATAGCCAATGTCACCATTTAGGTCGCCTCGATACCTCTCAGTATGCCCCGGTGATCTGAATCACTTGTGACCGGCAAATGAGTTCTTGCTGAGAAAGTCTCGCGTCTTTAGCTTCGAGCGGGTTTTGGCTACCTTACGCCAGCTCGTAATCGCTGCAGCCCTGACACGGCCCGGTGGGATTTACGGCACAGCGCAGCAGCTCTGACCCGGCATTGTAGCAGCAGCTTACATCGCCAATCACCCAGCGATCGCCCACCTGACTCCTTTCCTCAGCCGATTTAGCAAGCTGAACATAGAGAGCAATTTTGCTGAGGCGATAGCGGCTAGCCTTGAGCTGGTAGCGGTGGCGACGCTCCAGCACCGCATAGGTTTGGCCGCTAAATTCAATATGAGTACCCGGCTGGGGCATCCAGTCTAGATAGACCCTGCCAAGGGACTGCTGAGAATGATTAAGAATTAGCTCAGTGGGTAGTAAATCTGGCTCCATAAATTCCGGCGATCGGCGTATTTTAGGCAGTCAAACGGGTAGCTTTAACCATAGCAGCTCTCCAGTCCCTGAAAAGGTTCGTTACAATTGCAGGAACGTTCGGCAAACGCCAGCTTGACCCCGCCGAAATTTTCACAAGAGACGGCAGCTAGTGGGTGCTGGTTCATCGGTTGGTAAAGAACGCGATCGCGCTATGTCGGTTAATCAAGTCTATTACGAATCTCTGCTAGCTGAATGCAGCAGCTATGAAGGAGCTGTTGAGCTGCTAAAGCAGTATCGTCCCTACTTAGAAACTTTGCCCAGTATGCGGCGTCCAGCCGACAGCCTGATTGCCCTGCCGCTGCCAACAGCGCGGATTCGGCAGTCAGTTGTTTTTCAGCCAGCGCCAGGGCAGCCGACCGCCACCAAAGAGGTGTTGCAGCTTCCCTGCGATGTCGTTTTTTTGATGTGCGATCCGGAATGGAAGATTAAAACAGGCATAGAAATCTGTCTGTTTATTCATCGACCTTACGAAGACTTTTCCGACCTGCTGAGTCGCTGGCGGCAGACACAGATTTTGTTGGATAAAGGTTATGAATGGCTGTTGCCCCTCAAGCATAAGCATTTGCTGAGCGAAGGGGCAGACATGCCTCATCCTCTATTTGTGGTTTTTCCAGACACCCCGACCCGAATCGCCAAGGGTCTGAGAGGCGCGGCGCTACCTGTAATTTGCCATGCCACGACGCAGCTTGCAGCCGCTGTTGAAGAAGCCGTTGCTGCGTCTGGCTCCGATGCGGTAGAGGCGGCAGTTGAAGCGATTGATCAGGCTGATGTGGAAAAGATAGATGTTCCGGAAGACTTTGACGAAGACAGCTAAAGCAGTTGAGGCCAGCTAGGTTAGCCGCTGCTGGAAGGCAAACGCAAAGTTACCTGAAAACCCAGCTTTTGCCCAACAATCGAGCTAGGATAGCAGAGACTTAAAGAAATATTGCGAATGCGTTTCCTGCTCTCTTTTGTTTTCTGCGGCTTGATTTTTGTCAGTGGTATTTTGCTGCCCATGCCTGCGGTCGCGGCTGCTTTACCTGCTGCGCTACCGGGCTTTGATAGCGTTTTTAGCGGATCCCCGCCCCAAAACTTAGGCGTCCATGACGGTCAGCTAACCGCCTGCCCGACTTCTCCTAACTGCGTCGTCAGTCAGGGTGCAGATGCCGACCACGCTATTGAGCCAATTGCCTATGAGGGCGATCGCGAGACGACCCGTAACACCTTGCTGGAGGTGCTAGGCGTTGTCCCGCGTACGACTATTGTTGAGCAAACGGATGAGTACATCCGGTTTGAATCTCAAAGTCGGCTGATGGGCTTTGTCGATGACGGCGAATTTTATCTACCGGCTGAGGAAAACGTGATTCATATGCGCTCCGCCGCCCGACTGGGAGAATCCGACCTGGGCGTTAACCGTCGCCGTCTAGAGCAAATTCGTCTAGCGCTGCAGGATTTGGGACTTGCTAGCGTTGATTAGGTCTAAAGAAACGCTCGCCGTATTTAATCACACCGTATAGGCAAATCATCCCCAGCAGCCCCAAAGCGGCGGCTAGCGGCGCAATCTGTAAATGCCAAAGACTCGCTAGAACTAACCCCACTAAGTCAGCCACGATGACAGGCCAGCGCTGTCCTGGCCCGCACTTCTCTATTAAGACAGGCTGATGCGGCTGTAGCTGAACGCCCGCCAGGAGGTTAAACCCCAGCAGACTCAGCAATACCAAGAGCGCTCCCCCACCTAGCCAGATCCAGGCGACATAGAAGCCTAACAGCTCTAGGGCAAGGGTGCTGAGCGTTACCTGCTGAAACCGACGCAGCCGCGGAGATTTTAACCCCTGGTTTTTGACCTCCGCAATCTGCTGTAAATCGGCGATCGCCATGTGTGTCTGTTCCAAACAGAGCAGCAGCAGCGCCAACGTCAGGCAGCGTTCAGCCCAACTGCTGACGGCCAACAGCTTCACCCCTAGACCGATGCCAGCAGGCAAAAATAGGCAGAGAATACGACCGGCGATCGCGCTCATGGGCTGTACAAATTTGCGATAAAGATCGTTTTGGCCGTTGTGAAAGTTCTGAGGAAATTTGCTAGAGTCTAGCGAAGCTGCTGTAATGCTGGGGCTTTGCGCTGATTATGGCGCTGCGCTGTGCAGCAGCAACTGGGTGATAGTAATTTTTATTCCAGGTGTTTGTAAATCTGCATGGCAAGACTTTCTGTAGAGCTAAATCGCTATTTCTTTCAGGCCGATCGAGCGCCTAAAGTTACGCTTCAAGACATTCTGGACCTGGCTGGCGAGAGAACTTTCGGCTTTCTATTTGTATTGTTATCGATTCCGTCAGCGCTACCGCTTCCAGCACCAGGATATTCGGTGCCGTTTGGCATTGCTCTTTTTTTATTAGCAATACAGCTCATCGTGGGGCGAGAACGCCCTTGGTTTCCTACTAGCTGGAACAAGCACCCGTTTGAGCTGAAGCAGGTGCAGGGCATTGTTAAAGCTGGCGTGCCGTGGCTGCAGCGGATTGAGGCTATATCTCGCCCGCGTCTGAGCTACGTCTGCACTAGCCTGCCAGGGCGAGTTGTGATTGGCAGCGCGATCGCCCTGATGTCTATTTCCATGATGATTCCGATTCCAGGCACCAACACGCTGCCCGCGATGGGGATTTTTGTCACCGGGTTTGGCCTGCTAGATGACGACGGGGCCATCAGCCTAGCCGGACTGGTGATGTGTCTGATGGGCCTAGCACTGACCTCCCTCATTTTGCTGTTCGGCTACGAGGCCGTTAAGGCAGGAATTGAGCTGATTCGCAATACCGTGTTCTAAAAACACGAGGGCTAAGACGAAAGGTTCAAAAACTTGGTGTATTCCGGCTTAAACAATAGCTTCACGGTTCCAGTCGGCCCATTACGGTGCTTGGTAATGATGACTTCGGCAAGACCGCGATCGGGAGTGTCGGGGTCATAGTATTCTTCCCGGTAGAGCATCATAATCAGGTCTGCATCCTGCTCGATCGCTCCAGAATTATGTGAAACGATGCCATCTGCTAACCACGATTCAGGCCCGGGTACGCTGAGG
Organism: Sphaerothrix gracilis Ecp01; assembly: GCF_030405905.1. NCBI lineage: Bacteria > Bacillati > Cyanobacteriota > Cyanophyceae > Nodosilineales > Nodosilineaceae > Sphaerothrix > Sphaerothrix gracilis. The sequence goes on along the minus strand of NZ_JASATW010000035.1, from coordinate 18,374 downwards.
TCATAGACTATCTTTTCGCCAATAGGTTCAACTGCTACAACAGTGTCCCAAAAAAGATCTGAGTTAGCTATTTCCCGAAGAACGCGGCTTTCTAAAATGTCAGCATAGCCAGCGAGTACAGATCGTGAAGATTCTGTTTCAACAGCGGCTCTCACAAGGGTGCTGTTCTCCTCAGAGGCAGTCGTGTAGCGCATAGGCTGCCCTTTAAGATAGCTCCCATCTCCAATAAGCTGTCCAAGTAGAGCCACTCGCTGATCAGGCCATTCTTGGGAGCTGATCGGTTCGGGTAGTGAGCGAGCAACGGCAAGGCGGGTACCTGGCGCAATTTCCTTAACAGTCTTCCATCCATCTAAAGCGTAAAGTCTATGCGTGCTCGTCGCTTTGATGGTTCTACCGCTAGCTAACTGAACTTGATAAACACTTTTTTGTCCAACCTGCCAAATTAGGTCAGCTTTTGCCGTTGTTAATTTCCCTTGCGAGTTCAGGCTGATAACTTCGGGTGTTTCTCCGACTAGATCCTGAATCGGCACTCGTCGTCCGTCAGCTAAAACAACCAGCGTGTCGCCCGTGACGCATTCTCTCAGGTCTGACATCATCGGTCGTTTGTTGGTGCGGGATTCGACGCCGCGGCTGAGCTGCGAGAGGGCAATTACCGGTACGCTCAGTTCACGGGCCAGTCCTTTGAGCGATCGCGTCACTTTTGAGAGTTCCTGCACTCGGTTTTCGCTACCGCTGCCTTCCATTAGCTGTAGGTAATCCACCAAAATCAGCCCCAGCGCGCCGCCGCTTTCAGCCTGCAACCGCCGCGCCTTCGATCGCATTTCGGTCACCGAGATATTGGGCGTATCGTCAATAAAGACCGGGAGCTGAGAGAGGGAGCTAATGGCGTGGCCTAGCGGTTCCCACTCTGGCTGAGAAATTCGTCCGGCCCGCAGACGGCCACTTTCAATCTGAATTTCGCTGGACAGCAGGCGATAAACAAGCTGCGACTTCGACATCTCCAAACTGAAGATAGCCACAGGAAGCTGATGCATCCCGGCAATGTTGCGAGCAATGTTGAGAACAAAGCTAGTGTTATGCACACAGATGTCATTGGCAATGAAATTGTGGGTTTCTGGAATCGTCAGGTCATAGACCTGCTTAAGCCCCATCGGCTCGATAGAGACAATTTCATCCCAATAGACATCGCTAGTGGCGATCGCCTGTAGTTCTGAATGATCTAACGCAGTTGCCAAAGCCGCTAGGCGGTTACGAGTAGGCGCTCGTTGGCCCACATGAAGGTTACTTGTCCCCTGCAACTCAGCCCGGGTTGCTACCGATCGCCAGGATTCTGTCCCTTTAGCACTTTGTAAAGCTGCCCAGATCTCAATTGGGATTAAATCTCGGTTGGTCTGATAGCGACGGTTTTCCAAGGCTTGTTTAGCTTTGGCGATCGCATCTTCCTTCCCAAAAATGCCAATTTGATCGATAAATGTTTTAATTGACGGGCTATCGGTAATATCGAGCTGCCACGCAGAACGGCGAGAATCTTGATACTTGACTGAGCGATATTTGCGCTGAGCCAAAATGCCAAATCGCAGCAGTAAATGTTGCACCTGCTGCGCTAGTTTTTCACTGACTGAAGCAAAGCCAAGCTGCACCTGCCCGCTACTTAATACCGATATCCAGCCATCTGTAGAGAAAAGACGGTTCAGGAATAGAGCTAGCTGCGATCGCACAAGCTGAAAAACGACCGGCGGAATGCATTTCTCATGGTCAGATTTACTCCTGAGATAAGCCAGCAGCTTGACCTGATGAGTCGGAAGCTGCTGAGTGCCAAAAATGGGGAGCCGTCGAGGTATGGCAACTTTGGTGCCTATTGAGAGCTTTGCTAAAGGTTGCCAGCCCTGAATAGTGAGATAGGGATGAGTCAGCGTTGTCTCGATGGTACGACCTAGACGAGTTTTGACCCGGAAGACAGGCTTAAAACCGTCATCAACAAAGGCGTTGGGTTCGGTGATATGCAGCCGCCAGTCTGGGCCAAGCGTTAATAATTTTGCCGATCGCTCCTGATAGATAGCCTCAATTGTTTTGAGACTGCCATCGGCCAGCAAAATCTCAGCCTCGTGGCTAAGACATTTGCCCATTGACGGACGCCCCGCCGCGATAATCAAATCCGATCGCTGAAAACCCTGGGTCATGGCGTCAAGATCGTAGAAACCGCAGGCAATACCGGGAGTGGTGAGTCCCAGCGATCGCTGTTCGATATCCGAAAATGTGTCGGTGAGGATATCGCCTGTAGGGGTAAGTCCCTGCTGCGGGCGCTCTTGGGTAACGCCAAATAGCTTTTGTTCGGCCTGGTCTAGTATTGTCTCGACCGGGGAACTGGTGGCGTAGCCGAGCTGAATAATCTCGCCCCCGGTTTGGATCAGCTTGCGCCGCATGTATTTCTCCATTACCAGCGTCGCATACTGATCGATATTGGCAGCGGAGATGACGCGATCGACTAGCTGAGCTAAGCGGCTTTGTCCCCCCACTTTCTCCAGCTTGTTTTGATCCTTAAGCCACGTCGCTAGGCTCATCAGGTCGGTGGGGCGTCCCCGACTTTGTAAATCTAGGGCAGCCCGATAGATATCTCGGTGCGCCTCAATGTAGAAGGCTTCTGGCTGTAGGATCTCGGTGACGCGGCTGAGCGCTTCTGGATCTAAAAGGATACCGCCGAGGATTGCCTCTTCAGCATCAACGTTTTGCGGCGGTAGGCGATCGCTCGTCGGCTGGAAATTCAGTTCCTGAACCATAGTTTTAAATCAAAATAAGGGCGGGATGACCCCGCCCTTCACCATAGCGAACAGATGAACCCCATTGAGGGTTATTCTCAACATTTTTGAATAGCTGAGCTGTCATCCCTCTGGGTGCATTGCAAACTAACACCTCAAATATTGCTTTGCCGCTGAGATTTCTTCGTAGCGGTTTGGCAGTGCCAGTCTCCTACTGGGGCGCGACCCGCAGGTTGAGCGTCGCGGTGACTTCAGGATGCAGCTTTACTTCAACTCGGTACTCACCCAGCTTATTGATATCGGGCAGCGTGATGTTGCGGCGATCGACCTCTTTGTTGGTCATCTTTTGAATCTCTTCTGCCACTTCAGCCGCCGTCACGGTGCCGAAAATAGCCTCGCCTTCACCAGCCTGCTTTTTCACGGTAAATAGGCCGATAGTTGCCAGCGCTGTCTTGATCGACTCGGCTTCCTGCTTGATTTCGAGCTGCCGCTGCCGCTCTTGTTCCCGCCGCCGCTCTACCTGTTTCAGCACGCCAGGCGTCGTACGGACGGCCAATCCGCGAGGAATTAAGTAGTTACGCGCGTAGCCAGGGGCCACTTCCACTAAATCGCCTTCGCCGCCCAGCTTTCTTACGTCCTCATTCAGGACGACCTGTACCCGTTTCGCCATAATTTTCCACTTTTTAAAACCCAGTCTCTGATTTTATCAACCCAGCCAGGTTTTAGCAAAAGTTAAAACTGGTCTTTTTTGCCCCGCAGGCGAGCAAAGGTACGCACTGGATCTTCTATACCCACTGCCTGCTGCAAAGCGGGCTGATCCCAGCGCAAGAAAGGATTAGTTTGCTTCTCAAGTTTAAGATTTGAGGGGATAGTCGACTGCTGCTGCCGCCTTGCTGCCTTCACCTGCTGAAAGCGCTGCTGCAGGTCTTGATTTTGCCCATCTACGGTCAGAGCAAACTGGAGATTTTTCAGCGTATATTCGTGGGCACACCAAACGCGAGTAGTATCCGGCAGCGATCGCAGCTTGCCCAGTGACTCTACCATCTGGGCCGGAGTCCCTTCAAACAGCCGCCCGCAGCCACCGGCAAAGAGGGTATCACCGCAAAATAGCTCACCCCATTCCTCCCCAGCAGCCGGCGGGAAGTAGTAGGCAATGTGGCCGCGTGTGTGTCCGGGCACAAAGAAAACTTCCGCTTCACGACCGGCAAACTCAACGCGATCGCCTTCTTCTAAAAAGAATTGCTGTCCCGGAATACGCCCGCGATCTGCTGCACCGCCGTACACCGTAGCGTCAGAATACTCAGCTAATAGCTGCCGGTTGCCACCGACGTGATCGCTGTGATGATGCGTATTAAAAATAGTAGTCAGCGTAGCGTTTAGCTCAGCTAGCTGATTAAAAACAGGCGCGGCTTCAGCCGGATCAACTACCGCAGCTTGTCCTAACTGTGGAGCATAGAGAAGAAATATATAGTTATCTGATAAGGCATCAAGGCGATAAATCTGCATAGCTCAAAAGTTTAAGGCTCCACTTTCTCCAGCATAAAAGGCTTGACCGCTTTTCAACCAGTGCGATCAAGATCCGAGAAATTACGGATATGTCATAGAGTTCTTTAGGGCACACTGAGAGCCACAGTATACTGAGATTAGGTGTTTTTGCCGTCTCGAATTTACGGTTAGGCATCTTGATAAATTATGCAGATGAAGAATATGGTTCGAGAATATCCGAACAAGCATTCTGTGACGATCGCCAAGCTCGTTCAAAAGGTAATTGAGTCTCAGCGAATCAGCCGCAAAGACTACATGCAGCTCACCTCAATGATTCTGGCAATTAGCTCCATAACCTCGCTGCAGCGCAGCCACATCAATCAGGTTCTAGACGCGGTTCGGGCCGGGCAGGTGACTTTAGTCGATTAGCAAACGGCTGCCGGAGCGCAAAGCGATCGCCGCCACCAGCAGACTGTGAGGGATTAATCTCCTCTCTAGGTTTTGCCCAGATGAACTGAGGCAAAATAGAAGCAGGCCGCATAAGCTGTAAGGAACTCGCTTATCAAAACCGCGTCATCAAAGCTGTGACTAAAACTACGGTCTATTGGTTTTGCTCGCGGCTCTCTCACCCAGCTAGTTGCGGCTAACGCTGCAGTGTCGAGACGATACTCTTTTCGCATCATGGCAATGAAATCCATAATTCGCTCACAGCCTCGCTTCAAGCCTTTTTACTCCGTTTTCAAGCGCACAGGTATTGCGATCGCGGCCCTGACAACTGCTGCTCTGTTAGGTCTACCGGGTAGCTCCGCCTCTGCCGCCGATCCTTTTCGTTCCGAAAATCCCCACGATATTGGCGACCATACCGAAGCCGCCTTTTATGCGTTTTTCCGACAGGGAGACTATGTAGAAGCCCAGCAGCATTTGCTGGTGGCTGCAGAAGCCGAAGCAGGTGAACCGATGGTACAAGCCATGCTGGCATCTTTGGCTTACCTAGAAGGGGATCTCGACGAATTAGAGGCGAGAGCAGAGCAAACACAGGCGACCGCTAGCACCTTAATCGCCGCCGATCCGCTACGGGGCCACCTCTACTCTGCCGTGGGCACCTTTCTAGAAGGGGCACATTTGCTGAAAACCCAGGGGGCTGTCCGCAGTATGCCGACAGTCCTATCAATGCTGCAACAGGTTTTCAATCATCTAGATCAGGCAGAACGAATTTCGCGCACCGACCCGGAACTGAACGTCGTCAAGGGCTATATGGACTTGCTGCTAGCAGTGAATCTGCCTTTCGCCAATCCTCAACAGGCGATCGAGCGATTAGAAAGCTATGGCAATCCGCCCTATTTAACGCAGCGGGGCTTGGCTTTGGCCTATCGCGACTTAGAGCAGTACGATAAGGCCCTAACAGCCATCAACAAAGCCTTAGATGCAGCTGCCAACAATCCGGAACTACTGGGATTGCAGGGGCAAATTTATGCGCGGCTTGGTCAGCGAGAAGACAGCCTAGCTAGCTACGAAACCGCTTTGACCTATCAGGAACAGCTACCGACGCAGATCGCTCTGCAACTACAGTACGAACACTGCAAGGTGGCTGATATTCTCCCTAACTCTGAATGCTTTGCCCAGTTTGAAGCAGGCAGCTTTGAATAGCGGCTGCAACGATCCGCAGATGGTAGGGCACTAATCGCTCTAGCCGTCCAAGGCGAGAACCCCGCAGTTCACAGCTAATGTGTACTACGGGGCGTTAACCGCCTTTAGCTTCTCAGGCCGTAATACTGATATCTGCAGCGTAGCTCAGGATTTTAAGCCTAGGCCAGATGGCGTCCAGGTAACATGTCCTGAGCTGCGCCACCTTTGCTATACACAAAGCTAACCGTACTACTCAGCCATATTCGTTCAAGCGCACCGAGAATCATAGCCTAATTACTCCTGGTAATAGTCTGCTCCCTGATTCACAAACTCCAGCGTGTACGCTTGAGTATAGTCAGTGTCAGCCTCCGCAATGCCAGCTTCTACCATTGTGTCAAAGTAGGACTTCCAGCGTTCGTCGGTCATCGCGCCAATACCGTCAGTTTCTGCTTCTCCTGAGATCAAAATGCCGTATTCCTGCATCTTCTCAATGCCATAGGCAATCTGCTCATCGGTCATTTCAGGATTGGCCTGCTTGATTAGCTCGTTGCCAGGGGCCGGGTCTTCAAAATAGCTGTACCAGCCTTTGATAGAGGCTTCCACAAAGCGCCGGACTAAATCAGGATTGTCCTCCACCAGTTCCTGACGGGTTTCAATTGTGGTGGAGTAAGGATCGTAGCCATAGTCTGCCAGCAGGAAGACCACAGGTTCAAATCCGCCCTCTTTTTGGATAGCTAGCGGCTCTGAGCTGAGATAGCCCTGCTGGGCTGAGCTTTCATCAGCTAAGAACGGGCCAGGATTGAAGTTGTAGGGACGCTTCATATCCTCGGTGAAATCATACTTAGCCACTAATAGAGGCCAGTAGGTGGTGTTTGCAGAAGCCGAAATGAAGATAGGCCGCCCCTTGAGATCTTCTAGCGTTTCAACTCCCTGATCCGGATGAGCTAGCAGGACTTGTGGATCTTTCTGGAAGATGGCGGCAACCGTCACTTTGGGAATGCCTTCCTGCACGGCAGTGATGGCGTCTGCCCCAAAACCCATGAAGAAGTCAACAGCGCCGCCCATTAGGAGCTGAGTGCCGTTTACCTGAGGGCCGCCCATTTTGATGGTGACGTCTAGGCCATAATCTTCATAAATGCCTGTTGCCACAGCCTGATAGAAGCCGCCGTGTTCCGCCTGAGCATACCAGTTCGTGCCAAACGCAACGGGTGTCAGTTCGGTATTCGCTTCAGTAGACCCAGGCGCGCTGGTTTCATCGGCCTCTGTCTGGCTGCCGTTTGTACAAGCAGCTAGCAGGCTGGCCCCCACTGCTAGAGAACCATAGCGAATAAAGCGACGGCGAGTAACGGCCTGTAAATAAGTAGAGTGATTATGCCAGTTCATATGATTCCTACTTTTAATATCCACATGTGCTGTTTGAGTCGATAGTTAGTCCTACGGGCTAGCCTATTTGCGGACATGCTCAACCCACTTAATGACTTGCTGACCTAAACGGACATTATCAAGGCGATCAATTTCTCTAATTCCGGTCGGACTGGTCACGTTGACCTCAGTTAAGTAGCCACCTATCACGTCAATTCCCACAAAGATTAACCCGTCCCGCTGTAGCGTAGGGGCAAGTAAGCTACAGATTTCTCGTTCGCGATCGCTAATCGATGCCTGGGCAATGCGTCCGCCAACCGCCATATTGCCCCGAAACTCGCTTCCCGTCGGAATTCGGTTCACTGCGCCTAGCGGTTCTCCATTGAGCAAAATAATGCGCTTATCGCCCTCTTTCGCCGCTGGCAGATAAGTCTGCACCATAACCGGGCTGCGTCCCTGCTGGGTGCTGATCTCAATCATCGAGTTAAAATTGCGATCGCCCGCTTCCAGAAACAAAATGCCTTCCCCCGCCTTGCCGCCTAGCGGCTTCAGCACGCCTGCTCCGCCCCAGCGCTCAACGGCGGCTCGAATGACAGGCTTATCCTGGCTGACGATGGTGTCAGGAATAGCGTCAGTGAACTGCAGGGCATACATCTTTTCATTAGCCGCTCTCAGCCCTTGCGGTGAATTGACCACTAGAGTCTTAGCAGGATCCACATAGTCCAAGATGTAGGTGGCATAGAGATAGGGAATCGTGACCGGCGGATCGGTGCGCATGAACACTGCATCCATTTCCTCTAGCTGCAATAATACCGATTTGCCCAAAGTAAACCAAACCTCTGCAGCTACCCAGCGTCCATCCTGGAGTTCGACAGATACCAGCTCAATAGGCTGTAAGAAGGCCCAAGCTTTGCCGTCAGCCACGCTAAGGTGACTGGCCTGAGTGATCCAAACCTCATGGCCGAGCTGCTGAGCTGCTTCCATTAGGGCAATGCTGCTGTCATGACAGGGATCTAGACCCTCAACGGAATCAATGATGAACGCAAATTTCACAAGAAAATTCCTACTACGCTAGCTAGATCTTTATCACGTTCAATCCTGGAATGGGAGACTCTGACTAATGCTGACGAGTAAAGGCAGCAATTTGTGCAGGGATGTCTACCTAAAGCAGGATTAAGCTGAAGCAGATATCTCGTTAACTTTTATAACAGATGCAAATTAATTTTTGTTAAGTTGGCGATCGCTAAACCAAGCGTAAAAGCGATCGCCCTGGGCCTGCCGCAAGTGCCGATTTTTTGCAGCAGGGCCAAGAACTATAGCTAGAAATGGAGAAAATCATATGGTAATGGCAGGAATCGATCCGCAAATCCAACAGGCGCTAGATCAGTACAAGCGGCTGACGCCTGACGAGCAGCTTGCTCTGCTGTGGTACGTGTACGAAGAGATGGGTGAGGCCGTCACCCCAGCAGCCCCTGGCGCTGCTTCTGAGGGCATTGCCGAAGGTCTGTTTGCTCAGGTCAAGGCGCTGAGCTTTGACGAACAGCTTGAGGCCATGCGGGCGATGCTTAATCCTCAAGATACTCAGCTCAGCCGTGAGTACGGTGCTTTGAGCCGAGACACTAAGCTCGCTTTCTGGTATCGCCTAGCTCAAGGCATGTCAAACGGCACCATCGTCCCTATGCCTGAAAACTACGCTAAGCCTGAAGCCGCCAACAAGGTACTGCTACAGCTAGTTACCTTCAGTTTTGAGCAGCAAATTACGTTCCTGCGGGAGGGTGTAGCACCCACTGGCGCGGAACCTAAGAGCGGCGCTGCCGTATAACTTTTAGCCAACACTAAGGCAATTTAAAGGCGATCGCGTCAAAGCGATCGCCTTTGATATTTGACTCCTATTTACGTAGGTGAGTCCGGCAGGCGACAAAACTTCCGCACTCGATCAAATTCAGGATCTTGCCACGAAAAAGCAAAGTGGCTGACCGAGTTGACACGCGGCACCGCTCTTTGAATTGCCTGCATCTGCTCTTCTAAGGCTGGGCGATTGCCAAATGACTGTCCCCACGAACCCGCGATTGTCGGCTTCACCAGATTCTCTGCGCCTGGGCCTGCCTGAGCCACGACTTCTTTAATTTCATCCACAATACAGCTAGTATTGCCGCAGACGCCGTAGGCCATCGGATGCCAGCCCATCCAGGTCGGAAAGCGGTTCCAATGCTGCAGCCGCGAATCGTAACCCTGACCGCCAACGGTTCGGTTGCCCCCCGGAAAGAAGACAGCCCCTACTGGAATGCCTTCTCGCTGCACGGGCTGGGCCACCTGCTCTAGAAAATCTACTACACCTTGCACAGCATGGGCTACGCTCAGCAGCCAAAGCTCTTGCTGCAGGCGAGGGCGCTGTGTCGCTGCCGGTATAGGAGTTCCGGCTGTTCGAGGGGGAACCCGGCTTTGCCACATCGGCTCACCCTCGTCTGGATATAGACGATTAATGTCTTCAATATCGGCATCTGTTAGGTAGCCTCGGCGGAGATAGCGCCGAATTAGCTCCAGCCCCTTGCTGTTGAGTGCCCGCCGATAAAGCGCCTGCTGAGCCGAGTTGCTGAAAATCCACAGGTCATTTACATCATCTGCAACTGAGTCTGTGCCTGTGCCACGAGGATAGCGAATATAGTCAAACAGCATACCGTCTGGATCTCGCTGCACGATGGCCTGCGTCAGCCGACGAAAATCCTGCTGAGCCAGAGGACTATAGGGGTCAACAAACACTTCCTCTGGGTTGCTGGAAGCCCCGCGAGCCGCGAAGGAACGGGCATCTTCTCCCAACCCATTGCGAGCAATTACCTGCTGCCGGTCGGGGCGCTGAGCATAAGAGTAGCCAAAGTTGAGGGTAAACATCCAAGCAGACACTTCTAGCCCGCGCTGATGTCCCTTCTCGATCGCTTCTGCGAGTAGATCTCGTTGTTCGTATCCCGGCGTCTGCACCAGTGAGGGCCATACGGTTGGATTGTCTGCCGCAGGCAACATGACCTGCCCGCCATAAAACACCTCTAAATAGACGTGGTTGTAGCCTAAATTAACGATGCGATCGAGCACAGCTTCCAGTACACCCGGCTGTAAATCACAGGGATATAGCCGAATCCAGGTCGCCTGCTGCTGAGGCCAGGTTCGATTACGGCAGTTCCGCATCTGGTTAGCATGTTGCTGCACCAGTGATTCGTACTGCTGCCGGGCTGCTTCGTCTCCCTCAACCAAAGCCTGGCGCAAATTTTCCTTGCGCGTTACTTCTGCCTGACTTAGGTGGCAATAGCTATTGAGTTGAGCCTTGGCTGGCAAACTGTTGACGACAATACTTAATAACCCGCCTAAAAGCGCCGCAGATAAGCTGCTGACCACTTGAAGCTGTCTTCTTCGAAAACCAGTCATTATTTCCTCAATCTCTGATGCGTTCCGACGAACACTGCTGCCTGAAACTACTCAAGCTATTTCTACTTTGCTGAGGCTTCAAGCGACAAGGCTTGTCTCAAAAAAATAATCTAGCTGCTCCCCTGTTGTTTACAGTGCCCTCAATCTAATGAAGGCTGATCGATAGGCTGTGAAGCTTCAAAAGATTCCAGCCGCTGGCATAGCGCCTTTAACTTCATCCGCTGAATATAGGGCCACCCTCCGGAGCCTTCGATATCTCGTAACAAGTTGTAAAGTTTTTGGCGATTATTCGGTAGCGCTTCACTGAATAGGGAATCGCGAATGTCTTGGTGCAGTCTTTCTAACAGTCGCAAAAGTGACAGTAAAGCAATGCAGTCTTCCTGACGCTGTTCGGCTGCCTGCTGAATCTGCTGAGCTAGCGTTTGTAAATCTTCAGCAAGGATCTCCGACTGAATTAACCTGCGATCACTCATTATGATGGCACTAGTGCATTTTGTTAGACTACTTTACCCGGTACGGCTCCAATCCGCCTCACTTTTTCTTTTTTGCAATCAGTAAGTCAGTATAGGTGTAGTCGTCCGAAATGCCTAGAAACTGCTTTATCAAAAATGTTGGAGGAAGTCTAGAAAGTTGTCAAAATGTAAATCAATTTCATTTTGGTTGACTTCAAGATTGAGGAATAAAACGCAGCAAGGCCATGTAGAATGCTTTATTGAGGCTTGGTCTAGCTTGCAGTAATTCTGAGAGATGCCGTCAAACTGAGCAGGTTTGATGCTGCGCTCTACCCAAAACGGGCTTAATGTCAAAGCGAAATCGCCTAGCAGCTAATGCTGAAGTAATCGACAAGCTGTTTTATAGTTACACTGCTGAGCAACTGAAGCCAAATCTATTAAAAGTTGTCTACTGACAAAGACTTTATATAACCGAGGTTGATTATGAGGTATCGCGCCCTTATTGTTGCATTTCTGGCACTGTGTCTAAGTGTCATAACTGCTTGCAGCGAGGCTCCTACAGCGACTAGCGATGTGCCGCTAACCTATGACGAAATTAGAAACACTGGGTTGGCTAACAAGTGTCCCCAGTTGAAAGAGACAACTCGTGGCTCTATTGATTTGGAGTCGGGTACTTATCGCATGGCTGGCTTGTGTCTCGAACCCACTTCTTACTTTGTTAAAGAAGAGCCTACGAGCAAGCGTCAAGAAGCCGAGTTTGTTCCGGGCAAACCACTTACCCGTTACACTTCAAGCCTAGACCAAGTTTACGGCGATCTCACCCCTGAAGCCGACGGCAGCTTTACCTTTTACGAGAAAGGCGGAATTGATTTCCAGGCCATTACGGTACAGCTACCGGGGGGTGAACAAATTCCTTTCCTGTTTACGCTCAAGGGCCTAGTCGCTCATTCCCAACCTGGATTGAACACCATCAATACCTCGACCGACTTTGAGGGTAGCTATCGGGTCCCTTCTTATCGGACTTCCAACTTCCTCGATCCCAAAGGCCGAGGTTTGGCAACCGGCTATGATACAGCAGTTGCATTACCGGCTCGTGGCGATAGCGAAGAGCTAATCCGAGAAAATACGAAAGCTTTTGACATCGGCGAAGGGGAAATCTCGCTCCAAGTCGCTAAGGTAGATAGCTATACGGGCGAGATTGCCGGGACGTTCGAGGCGGTTCAGCCTTCCGATACCGACATGGGAACAGCGGCTCCTGATGAAGTGAAAGTTCAGGGCGTCTTTTATGGTCGGGTTGAGCCAGCTGAAGCTTAAGCAATAGCGCTGATAGCCAACTCAAAGCCAATTAACTCTATGAAAGCGGGGGAAGTTTAGCGACTTTTCCCGCTTTTGCATAAGCTACGCGGCTAGAGAAGTAAGAGATAATATCTTGGAGAGGTATTGCTAGATCCGCAATAACGCTGTTGCTGCCGCTAGGTTAGAATCGTAGGCTAAATAGGTCTGACAAATTAGCTTTTATCTGTGCTTTTCTAGGACTGCCCTGGCCGCAAGCTTGGTTGCTCAGGTACTAGAGAGGCGTTTAAAGTTGCTGATTCTGTTGCCCACTTCTAGCGAGCTAGCTCAATCTGAATCTGGGTGTCATCTCAACCCCTTCCTGAAATCGTTATGCCTATCACTCAAAACACGCAGAATCTAAAGGGAGAAACCCTTGAGTTGTTGCAGGCTTACCAGCGATCGCCATCGCCTCATCTGCGCAACCAGTTGGTCAATCTTAATATTGGCTTGGTTCGCCGCGAAGCTCACCACTGGTTAAGGCACTCAAACGAGTCTTTTGAAGATTTGATGCAGGTGGGCAGTTTAGGCTTAATTCGGGCCATTGAGCGGTTCGATATTATCAAAGGCTATGCGTTTAGCTCATTTGCAATTCCCTATATTCGCGGTGAGATCCAGCACTACCTGCGCGATCGCGGCTGTTCAATGCGCATTCCTCGGCGTTTACAAACGCTGCAGCACCAGTCGGCTAAAGTCATTCGGCATTTACAAGCCACCCTCAAACGCTTTCCGACTGATGCCGAGGTCGCAGCCGCTTTAGAAATTTCTATCGAAGAATGGCAGCAGGTGAAGCTGGCTAGCCGTAACCGAGCTTTAATCAGCCTGGATGCTCCGCTCCATGACGACAACGCGGGTTCTTCTTCCCTAGGCGAGCTGCTGCCTGATCCTAAATACCGCAGCTTTCAACTGGCTCAAGAAGATCGCATTCGCCTGCAGCAGGCATTGACCAAACTAGAAGAACGGACACGCGAAGTTTTAGAATTTGTCTTTCTGAAGGATTTAACCCAAAAAGAAACGGCTGAACAGCTTGGCATCAGCGCCGTGACGGTTTCGCGGCGGGTTAAGAAAGGTCTTAAATCGCTGCGTCAGCTGATGACAGGCAATGAAATAGACGAAGACGAATAGCCCATAGCCAAATTGCGCAACAAACTTGTCGCGATTGAGCCAAGATAGGTTATCTTTGAGGGGTTGAGGGGTATTGCCCCTAATAAATATTACTACGGGTTAGATATGGGGAGGAATTTAGCGATGCGTCGCCTTCTCAGTGGAGCATTAGTTGGAATCGGGTTGCTGTCTATTTCAGGCTGCGGCTTCGTCAATAACTTACTGGGTCGCAATCCGGAACCTGCCGAGGAGGAACTAACCTCCTTGGATGGGGTGCCGATTCAAACGGCAGAGGACTCGGCAGAAAACGAAGAATTTGCTGAACCTATTGTACCCGCTGGTCCTAGTGCAGCGGCGATCGCCAGCGCCGAACTGATTCAGTCCACGGATCCAGAAGAACGGGCAAATCAGATTCTCAAAAATCGTAATGATCCCTTTGCCACCGTTCCAATCCCCCCCCCTCCCCAGGTAATTCCACCACCCCAGCAGACGCCTACTAGCGCTCCTAACAACACAGGAGGGCGAACTCGTCCACCGTCTCCAGGTGGCCTGCCACCTACGGCCCAGCGACCCAGTGGCCCATCTGGTTCTCGTCAAGGCGCAGGTGGATCTGGAACCAACGTTTCTAGTAACAACAATGCGGGACGCGGCACTGCTGGCGGTGGTACTTCAACCGCTGCTGCTGGTTCTCAGCAGCCTACGCCAAAGCCTTCACCGATTGAACCCCTGCCAGAACTGCCTACGCCGGAGTTAGCCACCGAGGTTCAAATTACCGGCGTTGTGCAGATCGGCAATAAGGCTCACGCCATTGTGAAAGCTCCTGGAGAAGCCACTAGCCGCTATGTTAGTGCTGGTCAGCGCCTCTCAAACGGTCGTGTCTTAGTTAAGCGGATTGAGGTGCGCGAAGGGATTGAACCGCGCGTCATCCTAGAGGAAAATGGGATCGAAGTAGCCGTGACGGTGGGCAATTCGACTGGTGGTGATTCGAGCGAGCAGGCATCTCTGCCAGCCCCTTCTACGCTGCCGCTCTAGACTTAGCTGAAAATTTTGTTAGGCAACTTTCTGACCGATTCGATCAGAAAGTTGCCTTAATTTTTATTGAGTAAGCAGGGGGCGTTGAGAGAGTCATTTGCGGCAGCGAAGCTGCTACTCCGGCAACAAAACTTAAACGTTTAGGGCTATCGATTGCAGCCACCAAAATAGTACGCTGTTGAACAAGTCTTTGACTCGCTATTAATCAATAATATTGGGTTTTCAAGAAGAGGAATAATTCGATGGTTCAACGTGGTTCTAAAGTTCGGATCTTGCGCAAAGAGTCTTACTGGTACCAAGAACTCGGCAATGTGGCTTCGGTTGATACAAGCGGTATCCGCTATCCGGTTGTAGTCCGCTTCGACAAGGTGAACTACTCAGGAATTAATACTAATAATTTCGCTGAAGATGAGTTAGAAGAAGTTTCAGCGCCTAAGAGCAAGAAAAAGTAGGCTACCTAAAACGGGCTAGATTTTGCCATAACCCGTTTAACCCAGTAGCAAACTGACTAAGTGGTTAACTAAAGTGCCTGAGCTACCTGAAGTAGAAACTGTTCGTCGAGGACTCAATCAGGTTACGCTCAATCAGCCAATTAAGGGTGGGGAAGTGTGCCTAGCTCGCACAGTTGCCTACCCTTTTGATTTCGATACGTTTTTATCAGGGTTACTTAACCAGTCTGTTGTCCAGTGGCACCGCCGGGGTAAATATCTGCTAGGAGAGCTGCAGGCTGACGCTAAGCCAGGTGGGTGGTTGGGCGTTCATCTCCGCATGACAGGGCAGCTACTCTGGCTGTCAAGACAAACGCCGCTGGAGTCTCACTGCCGGATCAGACTGTTTTTTGCGGGCGACCATGAGCTGAGATTTGTCGATCAGCGCACCTTTGGCCGGATGTGGTGGGTCCCCCCTGACCAAGCGCTCGAACTCGTCATACCGGGCCTGGCTAAATTAGGGCCTGAGCCTTTTAGCGACGAATTTTCGGTAGCGTATCTCCAGTCTGTCTTAGGCAAACGCCAGCGCCCGATTAAAAACGCCCTCCTAGATCAGGCCCTCATTGCGGGGGTTGGCAACATTTATGCGGATGAAGCCTTGTTCTTGAGTCAGATTCATCCAGAAACGCTCTGTAATCGCCTAGACAGCCAGCAGATTCAGCATCTACACAGTGCCCTACAAAAAGTATTAGCAGCCAGCATCAGCGTCGGTGGCACTACGTTCAGCGCCTTTCGTAGCGTGCAAGGAATCAACGGTAACTACGGCGGGGAAGCCTGGGTTTATAACCGTAAAGGACAGCCCTGCCGGGTTTGCGGGACTGCGATTGAGCGCCTCAAACTCGCAGGCCGCTCCGCCCACTACTGCCCTACCTGCCAGGGCTGAGCATATTTCTGGTGGCTTAAATTCTCGCGGCTACAGCGCACGCTGCACAACGTCAAGATCGATTGCTCTAGGTTTAGAAAAAGTTCTCAAGAAAGAAAAATGCCTGACGCCGTAAGGGCGCTAGCGCTCTTAACAATTTGTTACTATTCTTAAATTGGAGACAAATAAAATCTATAGATAGATAGATCTTGATGGCATTTTTTAATTTCGCTGAACCGATTCTGCGCCGCAAACAGCACAACTTAGACATTCAAGACCTCTGTGGTCTCTTACGTATTCACTGGCAACTGGGCGATCGCACGCTGCTTTCTAATCTCTACACCCGCATCGATCAGGTGTTTATCGTCTGGGGCTGGATTACCGCCATTATTTTTGCAGTGGCCCAATTTACGCTGATCAGCTGGACGGATCAGGCTATTGCCTGGTCGATGCTGACCCTAGTGGGTACGGTAGCCATGACTCGCTTGGCCTGGTTTTGGGTCAAGGTCGAAAGGCTGCGCTGGCTAATCTACGGTTGGGCCGGGCTGATGCTGGGCGGTGTGCTAGTGACGGATTACGGCATTTTCGCTCCTTGCGGCTGGGTGCTGATGCACCTTTGCGCGCTTTGGCTAGGACTTACCGCAGCGGGCTACCTAATGATGGGCATCGGGATGCGATCGCGCACGTTTCTGCTGACGGCCTTGATTCATCTCCTTAGCCTGCCGCTGCTCTCAGCCGTACCCCAGTGGCAGTTTTTAATCACTGGCGGCGTGATGGCGGGCTGCCTGATGCTGCTGTCTGAGGTGCAGTGGGACATGCGATCGCCAGTTGAGTCGCAGGTACTCTCGGCTGAGGAACGAGCTTTTAACCGGGAGCAGCAGCGGCTGCGGCAGTGGGTGAGCTAGGCGTCAGAGATGGAGAAGAGAGAGAAGAGGGGAGAGGGGAGAGGGCTGGCCGTGAGCAAAGTTGAACGGGGAGATAGGGAAGCGTTTTTGCTTTTTAGCGATTAGCGCTTTATCTGCCGACTTGGGGCCGGGTGAGTGGAACTGGGAACAGCGATCGCATGGCGGCCTGACGCTCTTCTGGGCGTTCGCCGGCGGCCTGCCAGAGGGTGTCGTAGAAGAAGAAGGAGACACCGGCATAGTCGGCCTGGCGGACGGCGGCTACCTGCTGCTGAATGAGCTGACTGGAGACGGGAGCGTCTTTGAGTCCAGTGAGGATACCGATGGCGGTGGGGATGTGATGTTTAGCCCGCTGCATTAGAGGATTTTGCAGGGTGGCCCTGAAGCTGCTGAGGTTGTCCCGATACACCTGAACGATTAGCTCCTCAATATAGCCAGCCCGTTCCCAGCGGGGCCAGTCTTGCAAAAAGTGATTGTAGGCAAACCGGGCCGGATTGGGCGAAACCGAAACAACTGACTGGGGCCGATAGGCTTTGACGACGTGGAACACCCGTTCCATGAAATCGGTGATTTTGTTGGCCCGCCACTGCATCCATTCGGCATCGTAGGGGTTGGGCGGCGGCAGGCGACCTCCGTGTTCCTGCCGGTAGAGCTGCTGGGTGTAGGGATCGTAGCCAAACTCCACCGGCAGTCCTAGATGATCATCAAGCTGGAGTCCGTCTACCGGATAGTTCGCCATCAGCTCAGCAATGATTTCCAGCAAAAACTGCTGGGCTTGGGGATGAAACGGATTGAGCCAGACGCGGCTGTGGCGGCCTTCTTGATAGTAGCGAGCGGCAGGTAGCGCCCCCTGACGCTGGGTGAGCCAGTCGGGATGGCGGGCGGCCAGTTCTGAGTTGGCCGGCGCCATGAAGCTAAACTCAAACCAGGGAATTACGCTGATATCTCGCTGGTGGGCCATATCGACTAGCTCTAGCAGCATATCGCGATCGCCCTGGGCTGCTTCCAACGCTTCATTGCGGCCTACCGCCTCTAAGTCGGGATAGAGTCCTTGCTTGTAGCCAATTTCCTGAGTGGCAACAGCGCTGGGAAATAGGGTGTATCCCCAGCTCCACACCGTCGGATAGACCGTATTGATATGGGCGGCTGCTAGCCGATCAAGAGCCGACGCTAGGGCTGGCTGAGAAAACAGCACGTTGCTGTCTACGTTGGTTAGCCAAACCCCGCGAATTTCCTGGTTGGGATAGGCGGCTGCCGCCCGTTCGGGAACTGCCCACTGTCCCCAAAGGGTTAACAAGGCGGCTAGAACCGCTAGCAGTAGCCTGCGCCGTAGAAGTCTCATTGCCATTCACCATGAACTCACTTCTAGGCATTAGACCTTATCGGAAATTGAACCGATAGGATGATTAGTGTCAGGAGCATCGACCCGAGACATTCAATGAAAGTGACCTATGCCGAGTTACGGACAAAACCTCGAATCCTATGCAGTTTAACTGGCTTGAGGATGTCAGAGTTTGAGGCGTTGTTACCCAGCTTTGGGACGGCTTGGCAGAGCT
>NZ_JASATW010000034.1:0-48856 GCF_030405905.1 Sphaerothrix gracilis Ecp01 | reverse complement strand
GAGGATCTCAGCCAGTTCGCAACAGCCAGACCCTTGTGGTTGGGCCAGCAGATAGCGCACATAGAGATTGAGCGTGCAATGAGCGGTGGAGGGTTTAGTGAGAATACGCAAAGGACTAAGGGATGCAACACCTTTGAATTTCAACCCACAAATTTACTCAACTGTCAATGCGTAAGTCCTGTTTTATAGAATTTAAGGCGGGCTGGGCGTCGTGACGGCCAGAAAATTCTGGATTGCTAGCCAAATCTGGCTCTGGACATCTGTCAAAGAATGATTGCTCTCTAGTTCAACTAGGCTGACCCCCGCTCGGGCTACGGCATACTGACGGCTGGCCTGAACCGGAATAACTTCATCCTGGCGGCCATGCAGAATCAGCGTGGGAACGGCTGGCTGCAGCTGCAAACTGGCATATTGCTGAGCATCAATGACAAACTTATAGCTCAGCGGCAACAAACGTTCTTCACCGTAATGATAGATATCCAGCCAGCCTGTTTGCTGCCACCGGCGTAGCGAGTCTGGACCTAGCTGCGGTAGCCAGTGGGTCAAAAAGTCAAAAGCGGGCGCGAGCAGCACTAGCTGCTGCAGTTTCTGGGTTAGGGCAGGCTGCTCGGCTAGTAGAGCAGCGGTGAGGCCGCCCAGACTAGAGCCGATTAAAACGACTTGCTCAGCCGCTGTCACCAGCGCCAAGACCTGCTGGATTTGCCGCGTCAGCGTCAGGTGACTGAAATCGTTCTGATTGAGATCGGGAATTTGCAGCGTTAGCCCCGACTCATGAAAGCGCGATCGCAAAAACTGCGCTTTAGCTGAGCCGGGGCCAGAAGCAAACCCGTGTAAGTAGACGTAGGTAGGCGCCTGAGGACGCATCTGCTAGCGAGCTTTTGACGGCAGGGCTGTCCGGGACGGGGCTAGCAGATCTTTGGAGCCAGATTCTCCCGCTTTGCGGAGCTGACGCAGCGTTACCAGGTTGAGCAAGCAAATTAGCAGCCACTGACTAAGAATGGCCCAGCCATAACTCCCCATCGCAGAGTTCATCATCCAGGGAACCGCTACCGCCTCTAAAAACTGAACGCTGGTTAGAGCCGCAACTTCCTCTAGCAGCAGCCGCGCAAACAGCGGCGCAATCATCAGCACCAGCAGGGTGCCCAGCGACCAAACTTCAGGCCGATTGACCGGCGTTAGGAACCACACCTGATTGATGCTGGCGTAAATTAGCAGCAGACCGCCTAAAGCGATGTAGCTCAGTAACTCGTAGGAGAGAGAAAATGTCTCGTTATGAGCTGTCCAGATAGTCATGAATCCTAGCGCGATCGCAATGTTCAGCCCCATCGCCAAAATTGCCGGACTGTTTTCACCCTGCACTAGATCTTTAATCAGGGGCTGCCGCTGCGATCGCTGCTCAGATAACCGGAATCTGGCCCAGTCTTCCAGTGTTTGACGAGATGGCTGTAGCGCCGCAATCAGCAACCCTAAAAACAGCACATTGAGAAAGGCGACAAGGGCAATGTCTTCCTGATAGTAGCCACTGCTAACGGCAAATCCCAGCAGAAAAACTTCAAAACAGACGGTCATCAAATAGCTGTAGCGTCGCTGCAGCAGCGGCACTTGCGGATTGACAAACTTACGTCTGAGGGCGTGCCACAGCCAGAGACTCCAAGCCACCCCATTCACCCAAAACAGTCCTACAAAGCTCAGCAGCGTCAGCTTATGAGTGGCAAACTGAAATTCTTGAGACGAGGACTTTTCCGCAAAGCCCAGCAAAAAGTGCAAAGCCGATGCGGGTGAAAACAAAATCAGCCAGTGCAGCGTGAAGGGATTGCCCAAGTTGCCCTCACTCACCGCAATCCCTAAAAAGAGCTGCAGCAGAAAGATACCAGCCGCTACTAGCCAGGCTAAAAGCCCGCCCAGTCCCTTGCTCACTAAACCCAATAAAAGCGACAGGCTGAAGAAAAAGCAGCCAGCTACGCCTAATAGGCTGTAAAAGGCTACGAGTTCTATCGCAGAGACTCCCGATCGCAGCGCCGATACAATATGTAGCGGCAGCATCAGGGCGGCGGCAATGTAAATAGCGATCGGCGCGCCCAAAATCTGTCCGGTCAAGATGTTGAGACTAGAACGGGGACTGAGCCGAATGAACGTTAGCGTCCCTCGGCGCTGCTCTCGCTCAAGGTTTTGAATCAGGACAAAGCTACCTGCCGCTAGCAGGCCAACAACCAGCATCAGGCTCGACCAGCGGAAGACATCTTGATGCCAGGCTGACCAGTTGACTACAAAAGCAGTTTTTTCTGAGTTGAGCTGACAGAGATTGGAGCCGTAGGAACCTCGATAATGATAGGGATCGACGTTGGCGGCAGAATCAGGAATGCAATAAGGACTGTAAGTGTCCAGCACCGCGGCGCGAGGGATCTGCAGGGTCAACTGCCCTACACCGGGCCGCTCGACTCGCAGCGTAACGTCCTCGGTTACAGCGCTGCTGTTGAGCACAGGGCGATTAGCCGCTATTCCTTGCAGAGCCCTGTTAACCTCTTCGTAGCTGTCGTAGAAGGTATCAATGGTCTGACCGTTGATTTCCCAAATTCGATCTCTGACCTCTAGCCGCTCGTTCTCTGCAGGTTCTGTGCCGCCCTGATAAATATTGCCAACTTTATAGTTCAGACCTTCCACCCTGAGATTGGGAGGGTAGTTGGGGATGTCGCTGGTACCAAAGGTGAAGTTGATTTCGGGTAGGGTTGTGAGCCTTAGATGCTCATGCGGATTGAATTGAGGGGGGAGCTGAGCGCCAAAGAAGGAGAGCAAAATGAGCTGGCTGATAGCAGAGATTGCGATCGCCGCGATGAGATTGCGGGGGCGCAGCCGCCCCTTCAGCTCTCGCAGAAGCTGAGGGTTCCAGTTGCCAAGGCGATCGAAAAGAGCGTTAAGCATGGTTGCGAAGGTAGAACTAAAGGTGTAATCGCGTGAATGGTATGGGCGTAGACTTAACGCCCCGCGTCCCTAAGCTGTTTAAGAAGACTGTTGATGCCCTACTTTGAAGAAAATATCTTCTAAGCTGTCTTGAACACAGCGAAAATCGTAGATTGAGAAACCTGCTTCAACGAGCGATCGCAGCAGTTCTGCAGCTTCAGCCTGAGTCCCAGAAAACTGCATTCTCAGCGAACTGGCGGTATCAATCTCAATGCCTGCGACGCTGGCCGCCTGGGATAGCCAAGCTGCCACTCGCTGCGAATCATCCTGGGTTGAAATCCAGATTTGTTGACGGCTGAGCCGCTGATAAAGCTCCTGCAGAGGAGCGCTCTCCACTAGAAAACCCAGCTCCATGATGCCGATAGCTGTACACAGCTCAGCCAGGTCGCTGAGGACATGAGATGAGATCAAAATGGTCATGCCTAGGCTCTGCAGCGTCTTGATCACCTCTCGAAACTGCTGGCGGGCGATGGGGTCGAGGCCGGACACTGGTTCATCTAGCAGCAGCAGGGTGGGATTGTGCAGAATAGTTCGGGCTAAGCCTAGACGCTGCTTCATCCCGCGTGACAGGCTGGTGATGCGGCTGTGGCGCTTGTGCTCTAGGTTAACCAGTTCTAATACCTCCTGCAGCCGCCGTTGGCGCTGCCGTCCCTGCAGGTGATAGAGACGGGCGAAATAGTCTAGATAGTCCCAGACGCCGAGATCGTCGTAGAGGGGATAGTCATCTGGCAGATAGCCGAGCTGCCGCTTAATGTAGGGTTGGGGGCGATCGCTTCTGAGCTTCTCCCCGTTGATAAAAATTTCCCCGGCTGAGACATCTTCGGCTGTGGTCAGCATTCGGATCAAGGTGGTTTTGCCCGCGCCGTTGGGGCCGATCAAACCATAGACCTGCCCTGGATAAATTTCCAAATCCACATCATTGACCGCCATGTGACGGCCAAAACGTTTAGTCAAGTTTTGCGTTTTGACGGCTGGAGTTTGTGGCATAACCGATGTGGCAGAATATTAGGCCAAGCTTAGCCAGAACTACAGGTTATTGGCGAGGGATTTCGCAAATTGAAACCAACCCGACGAGATCTGTATCGTCGTTTTACGATGGGAAGTTCTGGGGTATGATGTGGAGCCGAAAAGCCTTTGCTGCTCTCGGACAATATTTTCGTTTTTAGGCATCCCCCATGACACAACGCTTTCGCATTACCCTACTTCCCGGCGACGGTATCGGCCCTGAAATCATGGCCGTGACGGTGGATGTCCTCCAGCAGGTCGGCAAAAAGCTAGATTTGGCCTTTGACTTTCAAACGGCGCTAATTGGCGGCGCGGCCATCGATGAAACAGACAGCCCTCTCCCAGAAGCAACCCTTGCTCGCTGTCGGGAAAGTGATGCGGTTTTGCTGGCGGCGATCGGCGGCTATAAGTGGGATACCCTGCCACGCCATCTGCGGCCTGAAACCGGACTGCTGGGACTGCGAGCGGGACTGGGGCTGTTTGCTAATTTGCGCCCCGCTACCATTTTGCCGCAGCTTGTAGACGCCTCTTCCCTGAAGCGAGAAGTGGTTGAAGGGGTGGACATTATGGTGGTACGGGAGCTGACGGGTGGCATCTACTTTGGCGAGCCGAAAGGGGTTTTCCAGGCGGAATCGGGCGAACAGCGCGGCGTCAATACGATGGCCTATACCACCTCAGAAATCGATCGCATTGGCCGGGTGGCCTTTGAAACGGCGCAAAAGCGACAGGGACGCCTCTGTTCTGTAGACAAAGCCAACGTGCTTGAAGTTTCCCAGCTATGGCGCGATCGCATTTCTGCCCTGTCCGCTGACTATCCCGACGTAGAGCTATCCCATCTATATGTAGACAACGCCGCTATGCAGCTTGTCCGCTGGCCCAAGCAGTTTGACACTATTGTGACGGGCAACCTGTTTGGTGATATTCTTTCAGACGCCGCCGCCATGCTCACAGGCAGTATTGGCATGTTGCCTTCGGCCTCCCTGGGGGAATCTGGTCCCGGCGTTTTTGAACCCGTGCACGGCTCAGCGCCCGATATTGCCGGGCAGGATAAGGCTAACCCCGTCGCTCAGGTGCTCAGTGCCGCCATGATGCTGCGCTATGGCCTCAATCAGCCAGAAGCGGCAGCATTGATGGAGCAGGCTGTGCTTAAAGTCCTCGATCAGGGCTATCGCACGGGAGATATTATGTCTGAGGGCATGACTCCCGTAGGCTGTAAGGCAATGGGTGATGCGCTAATGCAGGCGCTAGACTAAAAATATATCCGTGCGATCGCTGCAGCAGCAGGTTATATTTGCAGGCAACAGTCCAAGCCAAAGCAATTTTAGAAGTCGAGAGAGGGGAGTCCAATCACCGTGCAGAGCTTACAACAGCCAGCTGAGCGTTTTACACCGCCGGGGCCACCCAGCCTCGACCTGAAGCCGGTACCTCCCCTGCTCGATCCGGCGCTGCTGCGCTCGGCCCGTCACATCTATCGCACCTATTACGAAGTCCATCCTGATGAAGTCCAGCGCCCTCTAGGGGTGGCAATTAGCCGTAATAGCCGTCGTGGCAAGCTAATCTTTAACGGTAAACCGGTTCTGCTGCCCCATGAGTGCTTCATTCCCCTAAATCAGATTGAGCCAAGCCTGAACTGATAGCAGGACGCTGTGAGCATTCTTATTCCCTCGCTGCTGATCTTTTTTTTTGGCGCGTCCATTGGCAGCTTCCTCAACGTAGTGATCTACCGCCTGCCAGCGGGCATTTCGCTGCTGTATCCACCGTCTCGCTGCCCTAAATGTCAGCGGCGGCTCCGGCTTTATGACAATGTTCCGGTTTTAGGCTGGCTGTGGCTGAGAGGGCGCTGTCGCTTTTGCCAGCGGCCAATTTCAGTTCGCTATCCGCTAGTTGAATTGCTCACTGGGGCTGTGTTTTTAGGCGCTTTTTGGCATTTTGGCTGGGATCACGAAACTCTGAGCGCCTGGATTTTGCTGAGCTGGCTAGTGGCTCTGACGTTCATTGATATTGATACCCTGACGCTGCCGGAAAGCCTGACTCGCTCTGGCTTGGTTTTAGGACTGATTTTGCCAGCTACTTGGGTCTATCTCACAGCCCCTGAATCGGCTATTGCCCACGCCTTAGATGCCTTTGTCAGTAGCCTATTGGGGGCGGTTTTGGGGCTGTGGTTGTTTAACGGAATTTCGATTGCCGGGGCCGCTTTTTTAGGGCAGACGGCGATGGGCTGGGGGGACAGCAAGCTAGCGGCGCTGCTGGGGGCTTGGCTAGGCTGGGGCGGCTTGCTGCTGAGTACGTTTTTGGCCTGCTTGCTGGGGGCGTTTGTTGGGGGTGGGGCGATCGCGCTGGGCTTGCTGAGTCGGCGTCAGCCCATGCCTTTCGGCCCTTTCTTAGCCGTTAGTGGCGCGATCGCGCTGCTCTGGGGCGATCGCCTAATCGCGGCCTATCTCCAAATCTTTCTGCCGCTAGGCTGGAGTTAAAGGCGTACAGCCTACAGCCGCACGCCTTTAGCCGAAACTTTAGAGGGCACCAGCATTGGTGAGGCCCAAAATGGCACCTACACCGAGCAAATGACCAAAGCTAGTAGTGGCTAACAGAGCCGGTAGCCCCATGCCGCCAAAAAGTTCGGGGGAAGGAAGCTGGGGGTCAGCGCTGGGATATTTGATGGTTAGCTTGCCAATAGCGATCGCTATGATGTTGCAGACGATCATGACGATGGCAATTTTCGGACTCCATTCGGGCGTAGGGGGTACAGCCGCTAGCAGAGATAGGTAGGTCAACTTAGGGGTCTCCTTAGACAATCTCAACACGGTTAGACAGCTAGATCATCAGCGGGCTAGATAGTACAGCCCCACCGCGATCGCCCTGCTTAACCTTAGCCCTCATCTTTCATCAAAACGTAAAGCTGTTTAATTCCTTGTTGTAAGAATTAACAATCAGATAGGCTCAAACGACTCCACCGCCAGCACCGGGCCAATCATGTTAATAGTCATCACATCGTCGCGGACGGTGCCTTGTACTTCAACCTCTAATCCCGCTTTGAGTAGACCAGAAGGGGCGCTGTCCTGGTGAATTTCGTAGGTTTGATCCGCCGTGACTAGGCTCCAACCGCCGAGTCCTACCGCCACCTGCTGTACTGTGCCTTTGACCGTCATACTCATGGGGTTCTCGCCTCAACTGCTTTAGTGGCTAAGTATGCCAGTCCATAACATAGCAGGGCATTTATCAAGAGGAATACCCTCGCCCCCAGCCCCTGTCCTAGCCAAACTAGGCCGGGATCGCTAAGGGCGCTGATGCTCAAGCAGGCAGCCATTCCCACTGTCGTGCCAATGGCAAACCATTTCAGCGAAGCATGGCTTAGCAGCAAGGCCACTAGGCAGAAAGGAATCAGAATGCTGGCAAAGATGGGGTTGAGCAACGAACTACCCTGAACGGCAGTGCCCAATTCTGCTACCGAGCTACCCACTAGGCGCAGCGGCCACTGAGGGAGGTCAAAAACGTATAGTCCCTTAAAAACAAACAGGCCAGAGCTACCCAAAATCAAGCCCCAGTTGAGCGGACTGGTCCAGGCAAAGGGCCAATACACTCTCAATACCCAGGCCAATAGATAAGACCCCAGCACCATCAGCACTTTAGGCCAAAGGGCAATCACGCCGCCGTCTATCCAAAACTTGGGATTGAGGTAGCCGTTTTCCCGCAGCCAGCGGAAAAAATCCTGGAAATTGAGGGAACTTTGCTCAGCCAGCGTCACAGCGGCGGCGGCATCTAGCTGTCCGGCCCCAAAGTGATTGAGGGCATCCTCGTTTACTTTTCGAGCAGACTGGCGCAGAATGTCCCCGATTTGATCGGGATCTTCAATGCCTGCTGAGCGCACCAACGCGGCTACCCCCGCTACGTGGGGTGAAGCCATGCTAGTGCCTTGCAGCGCCAAAAAGACTGGTTTGCCTGTTTGGGGATCTAGAGTGTTTTGTAAAATGCCGCCGGCGGTCGAGTCAGGCTGCGTAGCGCCACCGGGAGCCGCAATATCTACGCCAGCGCCATAGTTAGAGTAGGGGGCTTTTTCGCCGGTTGGCCCAGTTGCCGCCACGGCCATCACATGGGCGTAGCGAGCCGGATAGTCAGCTGCATTGCGATTGGCATTGCCCGCTGCCGCTACGATAAACACGCCTTTGTGATGCGCATATTCAATAGCGTCCTTGAGTACCTGACTGTCACCCGCGCCGCCCAGACTGAGGTTGATGATCTGGGCATCGTGATCAGCCGCAAAGCGAATGGCCTCAGCAATATCAGCTACCGTGCCGCCGCCGCTAGAACTTAAAACCTTCAGCGGCATTAGAGCAGCGTCGAAGGCTACTCCAGCAACGCCTAGACGGTTATTGGTGGCCTGAGCCAGAGTACCTGCGACATGGGTACCGTGTCCGTTGTCGTCTTTGGCTTCAGCCACGTCGTTGACAAAGTCATAGCCTTTGACTAAACGGGTGCCTTTGAGATCTGGCACAGGCGCGATCCCCGTGTCAATGACGGCGACGGTAACGGCTTTCCCCGTGGCCCGATCCCAGGCGGCTTCGGCGTTGATGCTGCGCAGATTCCACTGTTTGCCATAGTCGGGATCGTTAGGAACAAGAACGGCACTGTAGATGTAGTTAGGCTCAATATGCTCAGTGAATTTTGCTAGGGTGGAGCGCCGCAGCGTTTTCAGCAGCTGGCGATCGCCCTCAAGGACGTATAGGTTTTCTGGCCCAGAGAACTCACTGTTGGGGGTGGCGCTGACGCCCGCCGGCAGCTTCTCTAGTTCAGCCTGCACCTGGGCTGGTGTCAGATCGTCACCAAAATCAATAATCAGGCTGTTAAACGTACCCTGGCCCGCTAGCCCCGAAAATTGAGCAATGGCTAGCCAAATTCCTAGCAAGAATAGCCCTGTCCACAGTAAGCGTTTCATGGCGGCGTTCTAATTCAATTGACTCGATCCCACTACCATAGCCCAAGGATTTTCAAATCAGCAGTCCCCAGCCAGCCTAGAATGCAGTAGATTGGGTGGCGCAGTGAATTTGCTTAGTCCTTGTCAGCGCTGTCCATTGCATTAAGATTTACTAAGAGGACAACGGCGCAAATCATGGAACGCGGTTTACTGTGGTTGCCCTTGCTCATGGTTTTTATTGGCCTAGGCTGGGCGGGTTGGAATGAGTATCAAAAACTAGAGGCTTACAACACCTGGGCCGATCAGTTTGATAAAGCCAAATACGATATCTACGCCGTCTTGGGACAGCAGGGCAGCAGACTCACCTGGGGGAAACCTACGCGGCGCGGCCCGGTTAACCTAGACAGCTTTTCACTGCACGACGTAGAAAACCTGACTCTACAGGTCGATCGGCAAACCGTGGATGTGGAAAATCGTCCTCGTAAGGCTAACAGGCCGGAACTGGCTTTTGAGCTAAAAGGCGATCGCCAAGTCCTAATTCCCTTTACTGACATAGATCTGGCGGCTCAGTGGCTGCAGTATCTACAGCGGCAAATTAGCCATCTCTCATCTGCCTGAGACAGTTTTTCCAATCAAAATTGGCTCTGGAAATAACCACCTCTCTTTCAGCAGCATTTAATCTCCTCCGACTATGACCGATGAACTCTTACCTGCGGTTTCTCCCACGGTTCTAGCTGCCCGTCGCCAGCAGCTACGGCGGCAGCGCCAAATTCGTGTTTTGCAGTCTCTGTGGCGTAATGCCGCTCTGCTAGGGTTAACGGCGGGTGTGGTGTGGTCAACAACGTTGCCTAAATGGCTGATTCACACGCCTGAGCAGATTGAGATCCAGGGCAATAAAATTTTGTCTGAGGCCGCTATTTATAGTTCCTTAGAGATTGACTATCCCCAGTCGCTGCTAGTTCTGCGTCCCAGCGCGATCGCAGAGCAGTTGGAAACCCAGGTGCCAATTTCTGAGGCCATCATCACCCGGCGATTATTCCCGCCGGGGCTTGTAATTCAGGTGCAGGAGCGGCAGCCAGTAGCGATCGCGCTGCCAGATACCGTCGCCGCTGAGGATCAAGATCTGAGCGATCCCCAGCATCAGGTAGGACTTTTGGATGCCAGTGGCACCTGGCTGCCCCACAGCAGTTTTGCCGCTTTCAACGAGGCCGCCGCTTTGCCGCAGCTCAAAGTTAGAGGGATGCAGGCGCAGTATCAGGCAGACTGGCCTGCTCTCTATCAGGCGATTAGTCGAAGCGCGATCAAAGTTTACGAAGTGGACTGGCGCCAGCCTAACAATTTAGTCTTACAGACTGAATTAGGAACTGTTCATGTCGGTGCCTATAGCGATCGCTTTCAGTCACAGTTAACGGCCCTCGCCCAGCTACGCCATCTCGATCAGCGCTTAGCTACCCAAGAAATTGCCTATATTGACTTGAGCAGTCCCCAAAAACCCGTAATTCAGATGCTACAGGCGCAACAGGTTGATCCCGCCGCAGTGCCCTATGATTAAAACCATCAGATTTCAAAATCATCTGGTCCGGTTGTTTTGCTTTTTCTGAATTCTTTCTGGGTTGCGATGCATTTGTTTGCATTCTGAGGTTAAATAAGCCATATTTGTTGACCATAGCGTCCCAAGATTATTTGTCATAATCTTGTTGGGTTGATTCTGTTTGGTTTTTTGGACACGTTATTTTATAGTTGTCTGAAACTGCCCGGAGTTCGCTAAAAGTCTGGAGTCGAGTCAAGATCGCCTATTTTGTAATCTATGTCAGCAGTCCCAACGCCTCCCGATAGTCAATTGGCTCACCCGCAAGCAGCAGCGCACGACAATGGTCAATCGGCGACTGTTTGGTCAGGGGAATCTTTTAACGACTCTGGTTCTCACGCTAATCCTTTCCATCAGGCAGGTTTAGGCGTGAAACAATCCAATGATCTCAGGGTTATGTCAGCAGAAGCGTCGCAGGGCGGTGAAATTGTGCCGGGTAGCGTAGCCAAAATTAAAGTAATTGGTGTTGGCGGGGGTGGCTGCAATGCCGTCAACCGCATGATCGATAGTGGTTTGTCAGGGATAGAGTTCTGGGCCGTCAATACTGATGCTCAGGCGCTCACCAATGCTTCCGCGACAAACCGCTTGCAGGTCGGACAGAAGCTCACGCGAGGTTTGGGGGCCGGGGGAAATCCGGCCATTGGTCAAAAAGCCGCCGAAGAATCTAGAGATGAGATTGCGGCTTGCCTTGATGAAGCTGATTTAGTCTTTATTACTGCCGGTATGGGCGGTGGTACGGGCACTGGTGCCGCGCCTGTGGTGGCTGAGGTGGCCAAAGAAGCTGGAGCGCTAACGGTCGGTGTGGTAACACGCCCCTTTACCTTTGAAGGTCGGCGTCGTACCGGCCAAGCTGAAGAGGGAATCGCCGCGTTGCAAAGCCGGGTAGATACTTTAATCATCATCCCTAATGACAAGCTGCTTTCCGTCATTTCGGAGCAAACGCCGGTTCAGGAAGCTTTTCGCGTTGCTGATGATATTTTGCGACAGGGCGTTCAGGGCATTTCAGATATCATTACCATTCCCGGCTTGGTCAATGTCGATTTTGCCGATGTGCGAGCGGTGATGGCCGACGCTGGCTCCGCCCTGATGGGTATTGGTGTGGGTTCAGGGAAGTCCAGAGCTAGAGAAGCCGCGATCGCCGCTATTTCCTCCCCGCTGCTAGAAGCTTCTATCGACGGCGCGGCGGGGGCCGTATTCAATATTACGGGCGGTAGCGATTTAACGCTGCACGAGGTCAATGCCGCGGCTGAGATTATCTACGAGGCTGTTGATCCCAATGCCAATATTATTTTTGGCGCAGTAATTGACGAGCGGCTCCAGGGTGAGGTTCGCATTACGGTAATTGCTACGGGGTTTAACGCTGAGGCTAAGGCTTCTGTAGAAACGCCAAGCGCGCGGGTGACGCCGTTAAAACGATCGGCTTTTAGTAATCCTGTCGCGCCTGCTCCCAGTGAATCTGGCTCCTCTTCTGCAAGCGGTGGTCTAGATATTCCTGAGTTTTTACAGCGGCGGCGGCCCTCTCGCTAGAGAACGGGCTTAGGATTTTACCGTAGTTGGGTTTGGCGCTGCCAAAAGCGGATTTCGCGCTGCAGCCTTTTCCCCTGACTGGAGGGGAAAGAATTAGGGCTGACGCGCTTAACGAGTTTTAACGACCCGCGAGATCTCCTCGGCTATCATCACCCTCCTTAACTAAGGGGCAAGGGGGATCTTGTCCCTTCCGCTAGTGTCCCCAATTCTGAACTGCGTAACTTCTAATGTTTTGTAGAAATGGCAACTTCTCCTCCGATTGCCCTGACCATTGCCGGTTCTGATAGCGGCGGCGGGGCCGGTATTCAGGCTGACTTGAAGACGTTTGCCTTTCATCGCGTCCACGGTACCAGCGCCATTACCTGTGTTACGGCTCAGAATACCCAGGGCGTCAACCGGGTCGATGCCTTATCACCGGAGGCCGTTGTCGCTCAGGTTGAAGCTGTCGTCAGCGATATGGATGTGCAGGCAGTCAAAACGGGAATGCTGCTGAACTCAAACATCATGACAGCGATCGCTGAGCAGCTAAAGTCTCTACAGCTTAAAAATTTGGTGGTAGATCCGGTGATGGTGTCGCGGGTCGGGGCGCAACTGATTGACGATGAGGCGATCGCCGTTCTGCGGCGCACACTAATTCCCCTAGCCACGGTATTGACTCCCAATCGCTACGAAGCGCAAATTCTCAGCGAGCTTGAAATTCAGTCTCTCGCTGATATGAAACAGGCCGCCCAGCGAATTTATCAGCTTGGGCCAAAGGCTGTTTTGGTCAAAGGCGGCGGGATGGCGGGCGAGCTGCGGGGGGTGGATGTGTGGTTTGATGGCGATCGCCTAGAGGTGCTCAAAACTGAGACGGTTGGAACTGAGGATACTCACGGCACGGGCTGTACGCTCTCAGCCGCGATCGCTGCTAATTTAGCTCAGGGGCAAACCGCTGCGTTGGCCGTAACCCAGGCTAAAGACTATGTGACAACAGCCCTAAAATCTTCTCTGCGTATCGGTCAGGGCCAAGGCCCCGTAGGTCATTTCTTTACCCTACTTGAAAAAGCTTAGAAATCAGAGGTATCAGAGCTGCCCCAGGTGGATTCCCAATCGGGACACTTCTCTTCGTCAGGGCCGTAGGGATAAATAGCGCACACCAACAGTTCGCCGTTGTAGACCTGGCCGTGGTAGTTGCGGCAGCCGACGCAGGTGGAATGCTGCTGCAGGAATGGATCGATGGTTTGAGAAACCGGGGTCGAAATCTGCTCAGTCCACTCGGTTAAATCGACAAACAGCGAGGCTATCAGCGGTTCTAGCGTGGCGTTAAGCTGATCAGCCATGTCGTCTAGCTGAGGTGTCATCCTGGCTTCAATCGGCTCTACAGCCCGCTCAATTTGGAGCAGCAGGCTCTCAAGTTCTGGCGCGATCGCCTGCTCGACCTGATCCACCTGCTCGTTGAAGGCTTCAGAAAATTCGGCAGCAGATTCGGCTGCCTGACGGCTGACAGCCTCAAAAAACTGGCTGGTTTCCTGGGCAATCTCTTCGACAGCTTGCCAAAACTGCTTAGACCACTCTTCCATAACTAATCTTTGCGCTTTAGATTTTGCAACTCTTGCCGCAGGGCTTCCACTTGCTGGCGTAAAACCTCTTCTTGCCGCCTCTCTGCCAGAGCGCTATCGTCGTCATCTTCGATAATTTCAATACGACGCGGCTGCTTTGAGGCCGATGACGCAGATCCGGGAGCGTTCGGCGGTACCTGCTGGGCTCGGTTCATCATTTCGTTAATCAGGCGTTGGGCTTCTTCGGTGGTCATCTCCCCCCGCTCGACCAGCTCATCTACCAGTTTTTGCGCCTGTCCTCGCAGTTCCCCTAGGGTCCCGCCTGCTTTCTCTCCAGCATAGGACGCAATACCGACCCCTAAATAAAAAGCTTTTTGAACTAAATCTCCGAAACCTGCCATGATTGCGGCTCCTTGCGCCTCGTTGCTTCCAGCATAGGCGCAACCTCATGTCTGCGACCAGTTTAGATCACCGCCTCACCAGGTGTGTAAAACCCGAAAAAAAAGCGACCCGGAGACCACGCCTATCACAAGCATCCCGTATTGCTGCTACCTTCCGGTCCTGACAAAGTTTGGGCGTTGTAATCGCATGGTTCCGAGTCATCTATAGAATAACACCATCTCACGCTAGCTACACGGAGAAAACCAGAGATATGGATAACTTGCTGCTTAACCAAAGGCTGCAGTTTGTGTTAGAACTTGACCGGCTGAAGCAGGTGCAGCGGCAAACGCTGCTACTCGACCAGTCCCGGCAGGAGAACAGCGCTGAACATTCCTGGCATCTGGCCCTGATGGCGATCGCCCTAGCAGAGTATGCTCCTCCAGAAACCAACCTGTTTCGGGCCATTCAGCAGGTACTGATCCATGACATTGTAGAAATCGATGCTGGGGATGTCTTCTGTTATGACGCTGCCGCTCACACTGACAAAGCTCAGCGGGAGGCAGAGGCCGCCACGCGCATCTTTGGCCTGCTGCCTGAGCCGCAGGCGGCAGAACTGCGATCGCTCTGGGATGAATTTGAAGCCAGTGAAACCCCAACCGCTCAGTTTGCTGCTGCCCTCGATCGCCTCCAGCCTTTCCTGCACAACCAGCAGACCCAGGGGGGCACCTGGAAAAAATACGGCATTTCTCGCCAGCAGGTGATGCAGCGGATGGCACCACTCAAGACGGGAACTCCGGCGCTATGGGACTGGACAGTGGGGGCAATTGATGACTGCGTGGCGGCGGGCTGGCTGCGGCCCTAGTGCATCCGATCGATGGTGCGATACTGAATTGCTTCGGCTACGTGATGGGACTGCAGCGTCGGATTGCTCTCTAAATCGGCAATAGTACGGGCAACCTTGAGAATGCGATCGGTGGCTCTGGCAGAGAGTCCTAGCTGGCGGACAGCGCTTTCCAAGAGCTTACGGCTGTCGTCATCTAAAGGACACCACTGCTTCAGGTGACGGCTCTGCATGTCGGCATTGCACTGTAGGCTCGGCTCTGGCTGAAAGCGCTGCTGGGCCTGCTGCCGCGCCTGTTGTACTCGCTGCCTAACTGCTTCAGACGGCTCTCCCACTACTGGCTGGGTCATTTCCTCTGGCTTCAGCCGACTGACCACCACCTGCAAATCAATTCGATCCATTAGCGGCCCAGAGAGCTTAGCCCAGTATTGCTCACGTCCGCGCGGGGTGCAGGTACAGGGCTGGATCGAATCGCCAAAGTAGCCGCAGGGACAGGGATTGGTGCTGGCAACCAGGGTGAACTGGGCCGGAAAGACTACAGACTGCCGGGTTCTAGAGATACTGACGTAGCCATCTTCTAGGGGCTGGCGCAGAAATTCTAAAACATCACGCTTGAACTCCGTCAGCTCGTCTAAAAATAAGACCCCTCGGTGAGCCAGCGAGATTTCCCCCGGTCTGGGGAAACTGCCGCCGCCGACTAAAGAAGGGCCTGAGGCGGAATGGTGCGGGCTACGAAAAGGACGATGGCTAACTAAAGCACCGCGATCGCGCAGCAGCCCCGCAACTGAATGCACCTGGGTAACTTCTAGGGCTTCGGCAAAGGAAAGGGGCGGCAAGATGCCGGGGAGTCGCCGCGCCAGCATAGTTTTACCGCTGCCGGGTGGCCCCACGAAGATTAAATTATGTCCGCCTGCGGCCGCAATCTCCAAGGCCCGTCGCGCCTGCATCTGTCCTTTGACATCTTTGAGATCCAGACCGTTGCGGGCGGCTTTGGCTAGCTCTACTTCGCCGTCGAGATCTAGCGGGCGGCAACTTTCTGGCTGATTGAGAAACTCGGCTACTTCGCTGAGATGCTTGAAGCCGTAAACCTTTAGACCCGGCACCACTGCCGCTTCCTTGGCATTGTCGGCAGGCACTACCAGCCCGGTCATGCCGAGTTTGGCGGCGGCAGCGGCAATTGGCAGGACGCCCGTGACAGGGCGCAGCGAACCGTCTAGAGAAACTTCTCCTAAAAATAAGTGATCTCCCAGCAGGTCAGCATTGATTTGCTCAGAAGCGGCGAGAATGCCCATGCTGATTGGCAGGTCAAAGCTCGGCCCTTCCTTGCGCAGATCAGCCGGGGCTAAGTTGATTACAATTCGCCGCATGGGGAAGGCAAAGCCAGAGTTCTTCAGCGCTGCCCGCACCCGCTCCCGCGACTCCTGCACAGCGGTATCAGGCAGCCCCACCAGCACGATGGCGGGCAGCCCCCCGGAAACATCTACCTCCACCCCCACTCGAACCGCGTCAATTCCGACCAGCGATGCACTCCAAATCCGTGCCAGCATAGCAATCTATCAAAAGTGTTTGCCTTCAGGATGCCCGTCCCCGTCAGTCAGGAAACAAAGCCGCTAAAAGCCCATAGCCTGTTAGGCAAACGTGGCTAAACCAAATGCCACGCAAAATGTCACTCAGAATATTGAGCCGATAAATCGACGGCTTAGGCATCAACACTTAAGTAAATGTTGACAATGTAACCATCTCTGCTAGATTCATTGCTATCGTCATTAGCGTTGATTCAGTCCGAAATAGCTGCTAGATTTCGGCAGGATACAAGTTTTAGGCGCATCTGATTGAGATAGTTTGGCGAACAGATAGGTACTTTGAAGATGGCTAGTGTGGCAGTGCAACATTCTCAGACCGCTTCTGACTTGCTGCGGCAGGAGGCCGCTGCAGGCAGCTTTAGGGCGATCGCTCTGTGGCTCAATCAGCATCTGGTGCCGCAGCAGATATTTGCCCAGGTAGAAGCGGCCCAGCCCGGCTGTCTCAAAATCACGCTGGAGTTTCAGCAAGTACCCCATCGCGATCGCCTAGTGCGCTTCGTTTGCCATCGCATTTGGCACCTCAATTCCGACATTATTGAAGGTATCCACATTGTCGCTCGGCAGGCCGACAATGCACGCAGCCTCTGGCAGGAGCGCGTCCGCATCTTGACGCCCGCCAATCGGCGGCAGGCGCAGCAGCCAGCTTCTCCTCAAAATGCCAATAAGCGGGCTGAACTTCCCCCCAATCTCAGGTCCGTCGCGGCTAAATCACCGCGTAGCCCCCAACAGTTCAAGCTGATTCGCGCCTTTGTACTTAGCGGATCTGCCGCTGCCGCTTTTATCTTTGGCTGTCTGCTCGAACTTGTTCTTTCTGGTTCTGGGCCGTCGCTGCCTATCTTTGCGCAGGCGCAGCCGCGCTCTCAGGCTTTAGTTCCCTCTCCCTCGGTTTCGGAACAGGCGATTCCGGTCACGTTCAGGCAGACAAAAATTGATCGCCCCGGCATTGTAGAAGCAGCTTTAGAACCCGTAGCTGTGATTGAACACAACCGCGTCAAGGACTTAAGCGATCCTACAGTTACCCTCGTCTTCGGCGGTGAGGTTGATCTAGACAGTCTGCCCTACGGAGAAGTGAGCCGCGATCAGGAGATTCTAGGCAGCTTAGCTGACTATCAGGAGGCAGACGTGGCCGTGGTGACCCTGGGAGATCCTTTAGCCACCTCAGCGACAACAACGCAGGAAAAGTTTTTTCACCGCACGCGCCCTGATGCTGCAGCGGTATTGAAAAGTGGCGGCATTGATCTGGTCAATCTCAGCAGCGATCGCACTATGGAGTTTGGCGAACAGGGGCTAGTCGAAACTCTCGAAACCCTCGATCGCGCCGGGATTTACCGCGTAGGGGCCGGACGGGACAGTCGCGAAGCCCGGCGACCCGAAATTTTAGACGTGAAGAACCAGCGTATTGCCTATCTGAGCTATACCCAGGACGAGCTGGCGGCGGCCTATGACCAAGCGGCTGGGGTCAACGCCCAAGGCAAGCAGCAGGTGGTCGAAGATATTCGCAGTCTGCGAGACAAAGTGGACTGGATTGTCGTTAACTACCGCTGGAGCCAAGATCTGCCAGAGAGTCCGGCAGACTGGCAGACAAATATTGCCCGGCTGGCTGTGGATCAAGGAGCCGATCTGGTAGTCGGCCATCATCCGCAGCAGATTCAAGGAGCTGAAATTTATAAAGGGCGTCCGATTGCCTACTCGCTTGGCGACTTTATCTTTGGTGGAACGCCTTACGAAGACCACGATACAGCGATGCTGAAGGTGGCAATTCGAGACAATCAGATGAAGGTTGAACTGTTGCCAGTCGTGATTAAAGAGGCGCAGCCGCAGCTAGCGGAAGGCAGCAAAGCCCAGGCAATTTTGCAGGCGGTAGAGCAGGCTTCAGCAGGTTTTGAGCAGCCTATGAAGTCTTCAGTCACGTTGACGGTTCAGCCCAAACCCAGTGTTTCACCTCAGCTAGATCCCTCTGATTCTCTGCGGGAAGCGCCGCGATCGCCCCAGCTTGAAGCTGCAGATGAGATGGCAGATCCTTTTGTCGCTCCGCTAGAGTCTGAAACAGCTAGTCCAGAAATGTCAGAACCTGTGCCCCTAGCTGAGCCAGATCTGGAAACCGAGGCGGAAACGCCGCTGTTTGAAATGGCTCCCAGTGAACTAGATCAGTGGGGACCGAAGCAGTCACCCTACCCGGAACCTGCAGTTACCCCCGAACCTGACGCTGACCTGCTGATAGAAGTGCCTACCCCTAAACTCACCGCTGAGCCTGTTTCAGAGACAGCTCCCGAACTAGATGCCTATTACGCCCCTGAACCCGCTGCACAGCCTGTTCCCGCTGCTGTAGAGACGACAACAGGCTCACCAGCAGTCGAAGCCATTCAGCCCTACAGCGAACCCCTCGTGGGTCCCCTGAGCACTGTTCCCCCTACATCAGCTCCTGAGCCTGCTTTGAATCCAATCTCAACCAATTTAGAGCAGGGGGTCCCTGAACCCGTGGCTGTGCAAAAGCTACCCCAGGATAAGCTCTCTCCGCCAGAGGCCGCGACTGATGCCAAAATCACCCAGGTATTAGCCCTGCCGACAGCCAGCAGTCCGCCGCCTGTTACAGAGCTACCGGATGAAGCGGCGGCGGCCCCCCAGTAGCTGAGCGCTGGCCTAGTCAAGCAGGACTTTGCCCAAAATTCGCAAACACTTGGTAATTTTGCCGCCCTCCTCTGGGATTGCTGCTAAGTTAGCACTGATGCGTTTGAATTTAGGGAGTCAACTGTGTACGCGATCGCCCTTAAACAGGCCCAATATCCAACTTACGTTCTGCGAGATCAGGCTGCAGACGCCCGCTTAGAGATTGTGGCGGAACGGGGCGGCCTGGCTACCCACTGGCAGCTTCAGGGCCGCGATATTCTGTACTTTGATGCCGAGCGCTTCGCCGATGCCAGTAAATCAGTCCGGGGCGGTATCCCGCTGCTCTTTCCTATCTGTGGCAACCTACCCGGCAATACCTATACGCTCAACGGCCAAGACTATACGCTGAAGCAGCATGGCTTTGCTCGTGATTTGGCCTGGGGCATTGGCGATCGCGGCACCGATCAAAGCGCCCATCTCACTCTCATTCTCAACAGCAGTGAGGAAACGCTACAGCACTATCCGTTTAACTTTCAGCTTGCCTTTACCTACCACCTGCGGGGCAACACCCTCACCTTAGAACAGCGCGTCACCAACAGTTCTGACCAGCCGATGCCGTTCAGCGTCGGCCTACATCCCTACTTTCTCACTACCGATAAGTCTCAGCTCCAGTTTGATATCCCCTCTAGCCGTTACCAGGATCAAAACACCCAGGAAATTCACGACTTTGACGGCCAGTTTGACTGGGAAGCCGAGGAGCTTGACATCGCTTTTCTCGATCTCAAGCGCCAGGTGGCTACCGTCACCAATCACGAACAGGAAATACGCCTCACCCTGGAGTGGAGCGAAGCGTATCCTGTCCTAGTTTTTTGGACGGTCAAAGGCAAAGACTATTACTGCCTAGAGCCGTGGACTGGCCCCCGCAACGCGCTGAACACGGGCAACCACTTACTGACGCTAGCCCCCCATGAAACTCGTACCTTTCAGGTGAAGCTGACGGTAGAAATCATCTAGACTTCAGCCCTTAGCATGGGTCGCTTCGATTACGGTATGGACATTGCCTCGGGGCGTAAAGTCTGCTTTGACCGTGACTTCTAGCGGGTCGCAGGCGGCAATCAGGTCATCTAAGATCTGGTTGGCGGATTCTTCGTGAGAAATATAGCGATCGCGGTAGCTATTGATGTAGAGCTTCAGCGCCTTCAGTTCAACCACGCGCTGGTCGGGGACGTACGTTACATAGATAGTGGCAAAATCCGGATATCCAGAAAAAGGACACTTACAGGTAAATTCTGGCAGCGTAATGTTGATATGATAGCGGCGACCAACGCGAGGATTCGGGAAAGTGATCAGCTTCCCGACCTGAATCTCGCGCTCACCATATTTCGCCTCTGAAGCAGAACTCGATTCTGTGGGCGCTAAAGGGTGTTCAGTGGAAGGATGCGTCATGAAATTGCGACTGGAATAAGAAATACAGCTAAAAAGGACTATCCTTCATATCTTTACAGATTTGTGTTTCTTCTTGACGAATCGTTCCGGGGTTGTTCTAATTTGAACTACCTGATGGAATCTGGGAAACGCCTTTAACTGCCTCTAGTTTTCCAACGCTACCTACTCACCAATATGAATCCACCCCTCTATTCTGATCCGTCTTCTCAATCATCCGCTCGTTTAGAACCTGCCCATGCGGCTGGGCACACTCCCTCAGTGCCCATCTCGGTTTACAGAGAGCTGGCTACGGAGCTACAGGCGACCAAGGCCATGATTGATACTCTACGGACTCGAAATGAGCAGCTAGTCAGACAAAATCAGCAGCTACAGCAAGAAGTACAGCATTTTGTGCAAGCGACGCTGCAGTTGGGGCAGTTTGCCGGCGTCTCACCTCAGACTTCCTCTTCAATGCCAGAGATGGCTCCTAATGCCCCTCTGCCCGCCCCAGGGTCGCCGCCGCTAGAACCTCAGGGGACAGTGGCTAAATCCTCAGAAATGCCCCAGAAAGCGCCTCAAAAGGCTCCTAAGGAACGGCCTCCAGCTAAGCCTCTCTCATCAGCGCTGCAGCCGCTTAAACAGGCCGCTCTGGAAAAACTTTACACAGAACAGCCGTCCCGGCCAGCGGCTCCTGGAAATCTGGAGAGTTCTCCCCGAGAACTCAGTGGTTTGTGGCTAGCCGTTTCCATTATTTTTATCGTCACCACAGCTTTTGGAGCAGGTTTTTTAATTATGAAACCGCTGCTCAACCAGCGCTAAACCTCGCTTGTGTAGCGGTTGAACTCGGCACCGCCTGAGCCAGGTGTCACAATGAAGAAATCGAGTCGCGGCAAAATCGTATCAGAAGATACTGTTTTTACCTTGTCTGCCTCGCTACACATAAGGCTGCCGGACAATCTATCGGCAGGATATAGGAGATTCTGAGTTAACGATGAAGAAGATTGAAGCTATTATCCGTCCGTTCAAGCTGGACGAGGTCAAAATTGCCTTAGTCAATGCAGGCATTGTGGGCATGACCGTTTCCGAGGTGCGCGGATTTGGTCGCCAGAAGGGGCAGACAGAGCGCTACCGGGGGTCTGAATACACGGTGGAATTCTTACAAAAGCTGAAAATAGAGATCGTGGTCGAGGATGCTCAGGTGGATATGGTGGTCGAGAAAGTAATTTCAGCGGCCCGGACTGGCGAAATTGGCGACGGCAAAATCTTTGTGACTGCGGTTGACGAAATTGTTCGTATCCGGACTGGCGAAAAGAATCTAGAAGCTGTTTAGACACGACCTAGAG
This sequence comes from Sphaerothrix gracilis Ecp01, assembly GCF_030405905.1. NCBI lineage: Bacteria > Bacillati > Cyanobacteriota > Cyanophyceae > Nodosilineales > Nodosilineaceae > Sphaerothrix > Sphaerothrix gracilis. The sequence goes on along the minus strand of NZ_JASATW010000034.1, from coordinate 27,151 downwards.
GGAGGGCGGTTGCTGCCGTCCTCCCTCTAACTACAGTGAACTTTGGCAAAATGCGATCGCACCTTTAGGCCATAGCCATGACCTGCTGGCGAATCGCAGTTAGATTTTGAATCAAATTTTGCCGCATGTGCTTTTCAATCAGCCCTACTGGCATGGCGAGCGGCGGCTGTACCGTCACCTCGTAGCACAGATAGGTGCTGGCTGTATCGCCTTCTGCGGTCGGCAGCAGCCGCCAGCGGCCACAAAATGTTTTGAAGTCGCCTTCCACCATAGAAAAGCCCAGCTCATTGGGATAGTGTTCTTCCATAGCAAGAACGACTCTGGCGCAAAACTGGATGTTGAGGAAGCACTGAGTGCCAATTTGTTCTAGCAAAATTTTGCCAGCCGGAGCCGCCAGCCGTACGCTCTTGGAAAGATTAGGGATGAAGTCTGCTAGGTGCTCGTAGTCGGTCAGGACTTGCCATACCTGTTCTAAAGACTGGGGAATACAAATTTTGGCGCAAATGCGTCGCTGCCGACCCTGCAGTTTCTCAGTGAAGATGTCTATGCTGTCGGCATCTTCCAAGGCGGCGATCGCGTTTGATGCCGGCAATAAGTCTTTAGCGGGCTGATCTGGTTGCTGTGTCACGGTCATCCCTCAGCCGTTCTCCTCTGTATAAGTATACATACCCAGCAGAATGATCCAAATCCAGATGTCAGCTAGACATCTTAGCGCGAACCGCGCTGAAAAACATGAATATCGTTCTGGGCGTAGCGTGCCCGCTTTAGCGGCAGAGTAATCAGATCTAGATTGGTCAGGTTACTCAGTCCTTTCTTGCAGCGATCGCCGCTGATCTCAGCTAGGATAACCATCACAGTCTAAATTTAGATTTTTGATGACGCTCAGACGCCTGAGGGTAGAACCCAAGTAAAAGTTATGGCTGATCTATCCACCACCGCCCCTGTAATTGGCACTGTGAAAGGCCCCGGTGACAATAGCAATCAGTATGTTTTTATCACTGCCAATAACCGTCAGGTCAAGATTGGCGAGTTTGTTTACTACCAGGCTGAGGCTGCGACCGAGGAGTCATTACACATTCTGGGCAAAATCTCAGCCCGCCGTCTGATTGATCATCTGCCTGATCGCATCTTTGCCGATACCGAAATTAGCCCAGAGACCATTGCCGCGCTGGTGGGCTTTGCCTATCCCAACCCTGAAATTTACGAAATTACGGTGGATGTGATTGGCTACTTTCATCGGGCTTTAGGCTTTATCAATCCCCGCATCACGCCTGATCCAGGGGCAAAGGTCTATCTCTGTGATGACGCCGCCCTGCGCCAGGTAATTAACAAGCGCCAGCCGGGAGAAGTCGGAGCGGCCCATGTCGGTTCGCTGCTGCTGCGTCCGGGGGATGCGGTGCCGGTGGCTTTGGACGTTAAAGAGCTGGTCAGCACCCACATGGCGATTCTGGCGGGTACGGGTTCGGGCAAGTCCTACACCGCTGGCGTGCTAATTGAGGAGCTGCTGCGTCCCTATAACCGGGCAGCGGTACTGATTTTTGACCCGCATGGGGAGTACGGCACCCTGGCAGATATGCGCGGCCACGATCGCTTCAAGGCAGATGACGACTACAGCCCGGAAGTTCAGGTGTTGCTGCCGGATGACATTCGGATTCGCATGTCGTCACTGGACTACTACGACGTGCTAACGCTGCTGCCCGATATGAGCGATCGCCAGCAGTCGATCTTAAATAAAGCTTTTAGTATCTTGCATAAGCATCGCAGTGGCCAGTACCGCTGGGACGTACAAGATCTGATTTCTGCGGTCTACGAAGCCGATCGCAGCGTGGATGAAGAAGGCAACGAAAAGGTGGGATCCTCGGCTCCGGCGATTGAGTGGAAGCTAGAAAAACTATCGCGATCGCAGTATTTTCACCGGGTTGATCACCTAGCGCCCAAAGATTTATTTGAACCGGGGCAGGTGACGGTGCTGCAGATGAGCGAAATTAGCCAGGAGGAGCAGCAGGTCATCTGCGCGGCAGTGCTGCGGCAGTGCTATCAGGCCCGGCTGGGGACGGCCAAAGAGCAGCTCAGTGCCGAAGATGAGAACTATCTGCCCTATCCCGTGTTTATTCTGATTGAAGAAGCCCATCGCTTTGCTCCGGCCCATGAACCGTCTCGCTGTAAGCAAATCCTGCGCACCATTTTGAGTGAGGGCCGCAAGTTCGGTATGGGCGTGGGGCTGATTACCCAGCGCCCTGGCAAGCTAGATTCCGATGTCCTGTCCCAATGTATGAGCCAGTTTTTGATGCGGATTGTCAACCCAGTGGATCAGGAAAGCCTCAAGTATGGAGTGGAAGCTGCCGGACGCGATCTGCTCCAGGAACTGCCCGCTCTGACCAAGGGACAGGTGATTATTTCAGGTGCCTGCATCAATACCCCCGTTTTATGTCAGGTGCGACAGCGGCTGACTACCCACGGCGGCGAAACCCTGAATGCGCCGCAGGCGTGGCAGGGCCATTTTCAAAAGCACCGACAGCGATCGCGCCAGATCGAAAAAGCGCCCGTTGCCCGCCGCCCGGTCGCTGAAACCTTCGAGGGTATCAGCATCGAGTAGGGTATGTCGGAGCCGTCAAAACTGCTGCGCAAGCTCAGCCGTCAGCTCTTTGCCGATTCGGCGGAGCAAAGTAAGTTTATGGCTGCCCTGACTGCGCCTCAGCCTTATCCAGCGGCCATTCTCTGGGCGCGATCGCGGCCTCAGTCCTCGCCGTTTGAGGCTTTGACGCCGTTAACCTGGCAGCCACCGTTTGTAGATCGGCTCGCGCCTGAGTCTCAGCCCGGTCGCCACCCGCTGCATCAGGCAGGAGCTTTCTACTGCCTCGATTTTTCTTCCGTCTTTGCGGCTTCAGTGCTGTTGGCGATCGCAACTCCAGTTCGCACCGTTCTAGATGTCTGCGCTGCCCCTGGCGGCAAGAGCCTGTTTGGCTGGGTGGCTCTGCAGCCGCAGCAATTACTCAGCAATGAGGTGATTCATAAGCGAGTCCGTATCCTGATTGCCAATCTCAAACGCTGCGGAGCCGTAGGGGCGATCGCTCTCAGCCTCGATCCGGCAAAGTTGGCCCAGGAAATGCCACAGGCGGCTGATTTAGTCCTCGTAGATGCTCCCTGTAGTGGTCAATCTCTCCTGGCTAAGGGCGATAAAGCCCTGGGCTGCTTCCATCCGGTAACCATTAACAAAAACGCCAATCGGCAAAAGCGGATTCTAGCTGAAGCGGCCAAAACCGTTGCTCCCCAGGGCTATCTGGCTTACATGACCTGCACCTATGCGGCGGCGGAAAACGAGCGGGTGGGTGAATGGCTGTTGGAGCGATTTCCTCAGTTTCAGCCTGTTGCGGTGCCCCCTCTAGCCGCCTACCAGTCTAAATTGACCTCGCTGCCCTGCTACCGCCTTTGGCCTCAGCGGGGGTTAGGCGCTGGCGCTTTCACACTGCTGCTGCAGAATACTGAATCGGGTGCAGCACGACCTGTGGCCTCAGACTTTCTGTCTCAGCAAGGACGAATCATCTACCCGGCTTAGCGATAGACGGATACAGATAGGACAGGGTTATACCCCGCCGAAAATTATTCGGCTTGGAGCTGCTCGACCCGCTGTAGGGCGGCTTCGCTGTTTTGCCGATAGGCATTGACCCGATCCCTCGCGGTAGGGTAGCGGCTGTCATCGGTAGCCACTTGGGCCATTAAGTCAGAAGCCCGCTGCCAGCGACTTGCCAAATCCAGCCAATCGGCAGCAGTTTCAGCCTCCTGGCCGTCTAGAGCGGCGGCTTCGGCTAACCGCACCGCCTGCACAAACGGATCGCTGTCATCCGGGGCGGGTTCTGCAACGGCTGCAATAGTCGGTTCTGGCAAATTTTCGGGAACATCGACTGCTACTGTCGGCGTTTCCTCAGCTACCTCGCTGCCGAAGCGATCGCCCAGCCAGTCCTTTGTAACCCAGCCCAATAGCAGTAAGAACAGGCACAGACTGGCTCCCCCCAGCAAGCCGCGCCAAAAATACAGGCGCTTAACGCTTTTGCGGGAGGAAGGCGTATGGGGCAGGGGCGATCGCGGCTTAGGGGCCTGCCGATCTTCGAGCCAGCGCTGAACCAGATGCGGCTTTTTGAGCGTAATTAGCTCTGACCAGAGCAGATGATTATCCGGGTCGCGGTTAATTTCTTCCAGCCACAAAAGCTGCTGCTCTCGGACAATACGAGCGTTGATATTGACCTTACTGATATTGCGCGGGCTGAGAGACTCTAGGATTTGCCGGATCCGCTCGACAGTTGAGCTTTGTTCTAGCTGGGCTTCAGTTTGGGCTTCACAGAGGAGCTGGAGGGCACCATTGGCCAGCATCGCCCTGGTCCGAAGGCCGTCATCTGCTAGCCGCTCGTTGAGAATCTGGATAATGGCGGCTACACTCCCTTGGCGGGCCTGCCGAGTAATATCGTCAATTGATTGAGTCATAATCCGCTCTATAGCAGCTAGAGAGGTTAGATACCCCCCTTGAGAATTGGCTTGATTTTATCAGTCAGTCTGAGAGCTAGACCAAGACTGATTGAGATGCAAGCAATCATTGAAACGGTGAATTTGCCAGAGTTCAGTATTATATCGAGTCTGGTCGGTTCGATCCCAGCGATCGCAATCAATCCAAAACTCAAACAGGCTGGTGTTAGGAATATTAATCTGCCAGCTGCGATCGCAGCCCAGGACACAGGCCACCAGATGCTGCAGGAGCCAGCTATGGCTGACAATCCAGAGGCGATCGCCATTCTGGTGGTGTTCTAATAAGTAGTCAAGAAAATCCTGGGCCCGTCGCCTTACCTGCGCCGGGGATTCGGCACCGGGAATAGGCAGCCAGTCTAGCGAATTTAGCAGCCGCTGGGCTAGTTCAGGATAGCGACTTGTAGCTTCGACCCAGGTCAAGCCCTGCAAAATCCCCTGATGGCCTTCTTGCAGCGCCGAGGCGCTAATGGGCAAAACTGCGCCGTTGCCCGTCACGGCAGGCTGAACCAGGTGAGAGCGCAGAATTGTCGCCGTTTGATGGGCCCGCTGCAGCGGGCTGGTATAGATATGAGTGGCTGGCTCGGTGTGAGCCAGTAAGTAGGCGCCAAGCTGCTGGGCCTGGGTTTGACCCAGCGGCGACAGGGCTGAATCTGCCTGTCCTTCCATCTGCTGAGTCTGATTCCCTAGAGACTGGGCGTGGCGGATAAAAAGCAGTTGCAAAAAGGGCATTGCAGGTCGAATTTTGCCGCTTACCGCTAGAATTACAGACAGTTGGCGTTTCAATTTAAGCGTAACTTTTAGCTTAGTTGAGCCTGTAGCTGGCAATTTCTACTACTGTAGCTGTTTATATTAGGTGACGAATGCTGCTGAAATCGACGACTCGGCACATCCATATTTACACGGCAGAGGTTCAAGATAACGAGCTGATTCCGAGTGATAGCGTTCTGACGTTAGATATTGATCCCGACAATGAGTTTAACTGGTCGGAAGAGTCTCTGCAGCAGGTCTATCGGGAGTTTGATCGACTAGTTGAAGCCTACAATGGGGCTGAGCTGACCGACTACAATCTACGCCGCATTGGTTCCGATCTAGAGCACTTTATTCGCGGACTGTTGCAGGGCGGACAGATCAGCTATAACCTTAAAAGCCGCGCCGTGAATTACAGTATGGGACTGCCTCAGGTAGTCGCTGATGCTGCCGAATAGTCAATTTTTAACCGTTATCTGTAGGCTCCGGTGATTTACTGCCCTAATCACAGTTGTCAGACCGCTAATCCAGAAGCTAACCAGTTTTGTCAGGTCTGCCGCACGCCTCTGCCGCATCGCTATCTATGGGCAGTGGGCGCAGATTTATCACTGCCTGCCGGAGATCTACTGGGCGATCGCTACCAGCATAAACAGGCTCAAATTTTTCTAGATACTCAACCGGGATTGCCGCCAGAGGTCAGTGAGCAGATGCCGGACTGGGTCATTCCCTACCTGCATCTTTCTATCTATCCGCGTCATATTCCACGGCCTTATAGTCTACAGACGGTGACCCTGGGGTCAGAACTGCGTACGGTTTTGCTGCTAGAAGAAGCTGCGATCGCGGGTCATTTGCCAGGCCAGACTCCTAGGCTGCTGCCAGCTTTAGCTGACGCTTGGGCAACAGCAGATGCTTTAGTTCAGCTTGACTGGCTGCGGCAAATTGCTCAGCTTTGGCAGCCGTTTCATGCTGAGCGGGTTTTAAGTACGCTCATGCTGCCAGCAGTGCTGCGGGTGGAAGGGGCTAGTCTCCGCATTCTAGAATTGCGATATGACGTGGAAAACCAGTCCAGTGCCGCTGCTTTAGTCGATCTGGGTGAAGTTTGGCAGCCTCTGACTAACCAAGCCCAAGGGGCGATCGCCCCTTTTTTAGCTCAGCTTTGCCAGCAGCTGCAGCAGGGTATTTTTCACAGTCCAGAACAGCTAGTTGACTGTCTCAATCAGGCAATTCAGCAAAGCAGTCAGGGACGACAAATCATCCTTGACTGGGCTACTTACACCGATAAAGGTCCCACCCGTCAGCGGAATGAAGATGCCTGTTATCCCGCCAGCGGCAGCGTCGATCGGTTGGTGATTTCGCCTGTCGGGGCTGGGGGCAAGCCGTCCTCGGCGCTAATTATTGTCTGCGATGGCATTGGTGGACATCAGGGGGGGGATGTAGCCTCGAAGCTAGCGATCGCCACGATTGAACAAACCCTGACCAGTTTTTTAGCGCAGGCGGCTGAGCAATCTCCGGCGGCGATCGCCCTAGAGATCGAAAAAGCTATTTGCCAAGCCAATGACGCTATTGCCCGTCGCAATGACAACGAAGGGCGTCAGGCCCAAGAGCGCATGGGCACAACGCTGGTGATGGCCTTGATCTATGGTCACGACCTCTATATTGCCCACGTGGGGGACAGCCGCGCCTATCACGTCAGTCCTCTAAGCTGTCGTCAGCTTACCCTAGATGATGACGTGGCGGCCCGTGAAACTCGGCTTGGCTATAGTCTCTACCGACAGGCACTTGCCCATCCGGGCACTGGCTCCCTGGTGCAAGCCCTGGGTATGACCTCCTCTAAAAGCCTCTATCCGGCCGTGCAGCGATGGGTGCTAGATGAAGCCGCCGTTTTGCTGCTGTGCTCAGACGGCCTCAGCGATAACGATCAGGTTGAGGCGCTTTGGACAACTGAACTGCTGCCCGTTCTGACCGAACAGCGCTCGGTGGCTGAGGCAGGGCGGCAGCTAATCCAGCTCGCCAATACCCGCAACGGCCATGACAATGTAACGGTAGGGCTAATGCGGATTGGGGTTTCTCAGAAAGCCGAAATTGCCGTTGATGCAGCGCTGGCTGCGCCTCATCCCCTCTCTGAGCGGTTGACGGCTGAGACTACAGCGCCCTTGAAATCGCCTGCCGCCCCCGCTGTCAGTGAGTCAAAAGCCCCCCAACCGACTAAGGCTTCACCTGGTCAGTCAATGGGCTGCTTGGTGGCTAGTCTGCTGGCGGTCAGCGCGATCGCTGGGACACTGGCCCTATTTCTGGTACCAGCGTTTAGGCGGCCTGGAGTCAGAGAGCCAGTGACAGCCTTTGAGAGCGCCAACTGGTCAGCCGCCCTGACCGGACAGTCGCTGCTAAGTCCTGATGTGCCCCCGGCGGCGGCGGAGATAGAAGTAGGTACCTTTTTACAAATCAACCCAGGTAACCGAGCTGGTGGCCCAAGTTCGCTAGTGCTACAGAATCAGCCGGGAAATGCTGGCAATTCCGCTTTACCCACTTCTGCTAATCCTGAGAATATAGAGGGAGTGATTCCGGCAGGCGGCATTTTTCGAGTCCTTGGCGCTCAGGTAATGGGCGATCAAACCGAGTGGGTGCGCCTGAGAGTGTGTTCTATTCCTTCAGGGGCAACGCTGGGCGATCGCCCAAGTGAGTCTACAGGCGCACCAGAACAGCCTGCGCCTCCGGCTCCGGCTGAACTGCTTGACTTGCTGCAACCTGGAGAAGAGGGATGGATTCAGGTTTCTGCGATCGCCGCAACCGTTCGCCCGCTGGTGAATCTGGACGTGTCGCAGCAAGGGGTTTGCATCAACTGATGGCTTAAAGTTAGCTTAAGCGTCTTATCTTAGATATTTAGACCGAACAATCAGGCTGGTAGCTTTGATGCCTTCGTCCGACAACCTTTGCCTTAGACTCGCGATCGCCCGCCTGACGACGGCGGATCCTGAGCACTATGCCATCTGGGTCGTAGAGTCTCCCCATCCGGGGGGATATTTTCATCACGACTGTGTTTGGAGCGCAGCCCTGACCCAGGCTTGGAATAGCTGGCAGCAGATGTTTTCCCTACGGGGCCTCCCGGATGTGCCCCACGTGCCTTCTCTCTACGTGCCCAGCTTCGTGCTTGAACCTTTGGAGGGGGAAGAAGATGAATCAGCAGGGCAGCCCCGTAGCTACAGCAGCCGCCTGATGCAGCATCTGGGTGTAAATCTCTGGCAATGGCTGTTTGAAGGCCCAATTCAGCGTAGCCTTGACCAAAGCTTAGGCATTGCGATGGGGCAAAACAGACCGTTGCGCTTGCGGCTAGAGATTCGTGATCCTGACCTAATTGCGCTGCCCTGGGAAATCATGCAGCAGCAGGCCGGACGACAGGCTCTCTCACTCAGCCAGCAGGTTTTCTTCAGTCGTACCACTAGTGACGTCGATCCGCTGCCGGAAGTGGAGCTAGATTCTTCGCTGCGAGTGCTGCTGGTCTTGGGTCAAGATGAGCGGGTGGCAAATGATGTCACGGCCCCCCAGCCAGAACAGAAACCTACCCTAAAACTGCAGGAAGAGGCCGCAGCCCTCAAAGATCTGCTGGAGCGAGGGACTTCCGGCATTCGGAATACGCCTGTAGGCCCGGCTGCTCCGGTGGTTTGTCAGGTGGATACGCTGCTACAGCCGGATCCGGGACAGCTAATCAAAGCCTTAGATAACGGTATCTACAACGTTTTCTTCTATGCCGGACATGGCGTACCCGCCGCCGACGGTGGCCTGCTATTTCTGCAGCCCACGGCGACGCTCAATGGCACTGAGCTGGCTCAGGTCCTTACCCGCTGCCATGTCAAGCTGGCAGTCTTCAATACCTGCTGGGGCGCTCAGCCCGATCAGAGTCTGCAACAGACGATTCCGCGCAGTAGCCTAGCTGAGGTGCTGCTGCACCACGGCGTTCCGGCAGTGGTGGCAATGCGAGATTCTATTGCCGATGAGGAGGCGCTCAGCTTCATTCAAGCCTTTGCCCAATCTCTCATGGAGCGATTACCTGTAGATCAGGCAGTCGCGATCGCCCGTCAGCATCTCTTAACGCTGTACAAGTTTAATCAGCCTGCCTGGACCCTCCCTGTCCTCTACATGCATCCAGAGTTCAACGGCGACTTGCTCAATCCGGTGCGAGAAGAGATTACCCGGCTGCCCAGCGACACCAATCTTGACCTCAGCCATCGCCCCCAGGCCAGTCTACGGGCAATGGACGGCCCCGAAGATGTTTGGCCTATCTATGGCGGGCTGATGCGGGTCGGTCGTCTGCCTGACAATGATTTGGTGATTCCAGAACCCTGGGTTTCTAGCAAACATGCCGAAATTTTCTGTCGTCGGACGGTCACGCCAGCGGACGGACAGCGCCAAACTAAAAATACAGCTTATTTCCTGAGGGATTTTTCGCGTAATGGCACTTTCTACCGCAGTGACGACGGCTGGCGACAGGTACAGCGTCAGGAAGTTCCTTTAAGTCCTGGCACTCAGCTCCGTTTTGGTAGCTCCAAAGGGCGACTGCTGGAATTTGTGGTTGAAGGTACATCCCCCTCTCCTCAGACATAAGCTATATGGCTTAAATTAGCCATAGTTACGGAACTGATTGAATTGACCGTGTAGTTTGATTCTGTCACCGCTATTCCATCAGTGTTCTCTATGGATTCCGTCATGGTTAAGGACTCATCACAAAACCCCAATTCCTTCTCTGCTCAAACCCAGGCTGAGCTAGAAATGCTCCATACCGTTCTAGATAGTCAGCGCAGCTATCCCTGGAATCCCTACGGGATAGACGTCGAGCCTTACTATTCAGAGGCCGATGCCGAGGCGCAGCAGCTGGAGCTAGACGCCACCATTAGCAACATTGGCTGGCAGCGGCTAGCTAATGCCCTAGACGAGCTTTGGGAGCCTGCTGCTGGCTCGCTGGAAACCGATCTGCAGCGACGTTTCTGCGATCGCGTGCCTCTGTCTTTCCTGCAGCAGATTGCCCAGCGAGCCCATCAGGCAGTAGAAGAGCAGCAGTCTTTGCTGAACCAGCTAATTTACTGCGTACAGGACATTCTGGCAGCTTGGGATCAGGCCGATTTACAGGTCATGGCCCGCCCTCTAGCGCTAGCCATGCGAGACGGTCATGGTGAAGTCGTCGAGGTAACGCTGCGCTCAGTCCGCCAGGAAGACTGGCAGTCGCTCTCAGAAATGGAGCAGGCTCGCCTGAGCTTGGCGATCGCCCGCTATGCCCTAGGCCAGCTCGATAACGCGGCCTAATCCTTGACCAGCGGTGACACCGCAGGGTGCTATTCAGCCATATCAGCTACACGGGAGGCGCGATTCGTCGTGCCTTTGCTTTTGGCTAGAGGGTCGAACCAGAGCGCCAGTCAGTCTCAGCAGCGGGGTCGGCGGCTGGCGGCGCCTGGGTCAGCGATCGCAACTGCGCCTGAAAATAGCTTTCCTGATGAGAAAGCTGGGTGGCTAAGATCAGCGCTTCTTGAAAGGCCGTTCTCGCTTCGGCGGTTTTACCTTGGGTTCGATAAACCTGGCCGATGCGATCGTAGGTTTCCATAATGCCGTAGGCATTGTAGGTTTGCCGCTCTACCTGCAGCAAAATGCGATAGATATCTAAGGCTGCCTCAAACTGGTCTAAACTCTGGTAGAGCGTCGCTAGCTCCCTTAGCACCTGGCTGCCATAGTCATACTGCTGGGTGGCCTGTGCTGTCGCGTAGGCCGCCTGATAAGCCCTGAGAGCCTGATTGCGCTGACCTAAAGCCTGGTAGTGGCGGGCGATCGCTAGCTGCACCTGCGGCACTGCGGTCAGCTTGCCCTGAGCCTGGTACACCTCAATCAGTTGCTGCTGGTAGGGGATGGCTTCAGCAGCAGCTTCAGCTTGGCTGTAGCCGTAGACTATGTTCTCTAGGTAAGCTTCAATAGCGCTGACGTTTTGCGGCGGGGCGATCGCCAGCAATTCCTGATAGGTTTCAGCCGCCGCTACGTGCTCAAACCAGTCAAGCTGGAGCTGTCCCACTCGCTCTAGCGCGGCCACTTGTCCCTGGCGGTTGCCGCGCTCCACCTGAACGGCTGCAATCTGGCGGTACAGCTCTACGGCCCCTGGCTGATCGCGCAGAGTCAGATAAATCGCGCCGATCGTCTCCAGCAAGGGTAGATTGACCGGCTCGGCTGCCAGTGCCTCTGCCTGAAGCTGTTGCAGGCGAGCGCGAACAAGCTGATTTTCGTAAGTGCGTCCCTGCTCCCAGATATTCTGCGAAACGCGGCGCAGCGCCGCTAGCTCTTGAGACAGGCTGATTGTCCGGCGCAGTCGCACTTCTCGCATCCACAGATCAAAGGCGGCATCTGCCTGTCCGGCGGCCAGCAACCGCTGCGCTTCCTGGTTGAGGCGGTCAAGCTGCTGCTCTAGGGCCAGCTTTTCTAGCGGACTGAGGGGGCGACGAATGGGGGGCTGGGGCAGCAGCGGATCGCGGACTTGATCCTGGGTTGGATCGGCAAGAAACTGCTCAATCACCTCTGGAGCTAGCTGCTGTGACCAGGCCGGAGCGATCGCCAGTAATCCCCCCGCCAGTCCGCCCAGCAAAGCGCGGCGAATTTTTCTCAGCCCGTGTTCTCGTCTACCCATAGTTTCCTTACAGTGGCGATCGCTCAACTATTATCTAGCACCTAGCTACGACGTTGGCGATAGTAGCCAAGTTTCGGCTTCTGCGGCTTCTGCGGCTGAAAGCGCTCACGGTCTGTCCCTAATTACGGTAACCTTATAGATCTTGTTGGTTGAGATACTGTTTTTTATTCGCCTGAACCTATCACCATAGTCCTATGTCCACGTCTGCCGTTGCCACGCCTACTCGCACCATCCGTATCGGCTCTCGTAAAAGCCAGCTCGCCTTAGTGCAAACTCACTGGGTTCGAGATGAGCTGCAAAAGCACTTTCCGGAGCTGAGCTTTGAAGTCAAGACGATGGACACCCAGGGCGATAAGGTGCTGGATGTTTCCCTCTCTAAAATTGGCGACAAAGGACTGTTCACCCAAGAGCTAGAAAACTGCATGATTGACGGCGAAATTGACTTTGCCGTCCACTCCCTCAAAGATTTGCCGACGCGCCTGCCGACAGGACTCATGCTGGGCTGCGTCACTGAGCGCGAAGATCCGGCTGATGCTCTCGTGGTGCACCAGAAAAATAAAGACAAGAAAATTGATACTCTACCAGCGGGAGCCGTCATCGGCACTTCTTCGCTGCGGCGGCTGGCTCAGCTTCGCCACCACTACCCTCACCTCAGCTTCAAGGACATTCGCGGCAATCTCAACACCCGGCTGCGCAAGCTAGATGAAGGCCAGTATGACGGCATTATTTTAGCCGTGGCCGGACTGGAGCGGCTGGGCATGGGCGATCGCGTTCATCAGGTTCTACCGGCAGATGTTTCCCTCCATGCGGTCGGGCAGGGGGCTTTAGGCATTGAGTGCCGTGAGGGGGATGAAGAGATTTTGGCCCTGCTGAAGGCATTGGAGCATTTGCCTACGGCCCATCGCTGCTACGCAGAGCGGGCTTTTCTGCGGGAGCTAGAAGGAGGCTGCCAGGTTCCCATTGGCGTCAATACCACTTTAGAAGCTGAAACGCTGACGCTATCGGGAATTGTGGCCAGTCTAGACGGGCAGCGCATGATTCGCGGCACGGTGCAAGGCCCGGCTGAAACCGCAGAGGCGTTAGGCACCCAGCTTGCCCAGCAGCTCCGCCAAGACGGAGCGCAGGAAATTCTAGATGAGATTACGGCCCTGAATCGCTAGCTATCTTTGCTGATGGCTTTCTGCTTGGCAAAATACTGCTGATGTTCTTCAGAGGCCAGCCAGTAGGCTGAAGCGGATTCAATCTGGGTGACGATGGGCTTATCGTATCGATTAGAAGCCTGAAGCTGCTGCTTAGACTGACGAGCGATCGCCGCCTGCTCTGGCGTATGGTAGAAAATGGCTGAGCGATACTGCTCGCCGCGATCGGCTCCCTGGCGGTTGAGGCTAGTAGGATCGTGCATCTGCCAAAACATCTCTAGTAGCTCGCTGTAGGTGACCTGCTGCGGATCGAATTCTATCTGAGCCACTTCTGCATGTCCGGTAATCCGAGAAAGCACGTCCAAATAGCAAGGATTGTCGAAATGTCCGCCCATATATCCCACTGAGGTGGAGACGACGCCTTTCAGTCGCCTAAAAGCAGCTTCAACTCCCCAAAAACAGCCTGCTCCGAATGTGGCTTTCTGCAGTTCTGGCATAAATTTTGACTCTAATTCCTAATTGATTGACAATATTCTCTTGTGAAAGTTTAATACTTTCTAAAAGGGTGGGCAAAGCTGACTTTACTCCTTTAAATTGAATAGTAAGATTTGCAGTAATCGCAAGTTAGCAAGCTGCTGTTAGTTCTCTGTTGCCTCATCACTGCCGCACGTGTTAAATCCACAGGTTAAAAACTCATCACAGGCCGGAGGCTTACAAAGGGTTGTCGAGCGTCTGTCTACGACTCTGAAGCGCGATCAGCTAGTACAAACAACGGTCGATCGGCTCAAGACTTTTTATCGCGCCGATCGCGTTGTGCTTTACTATTTTTACCGGCAATGGGAAGGGCAGGTCACTTTTGAGTCTCTGAGCGCTCCAGAACTCTCCATCTACGGCTCAACCGGCGCAGATGAATGCTTCAACGATGAGTATGCCGAGCTGTATCTCCAAGGGCGTATTCGCGCCATTGATGACATTGAGCAAGCAGGTATTCATCCCTGTCATCTGGATTTTCTGCGTAGCTTACAGGTAAAGGCTAACTTGGCGGCGCCCATTCTCGTGGATAAAGGACTATGGGGCTTGCTGATTGCCCATCACTGCCGCTCTCCTCGCCACTGGACGGCAGCCGATCTTGACGCGATTCGACAGGCCGCTCATCAGCTTGCTCAATCGCCAGCAGTGCGTGACGGCTGAGCATGACTGAAATTTCGCAATCTTCCAGGTGGCAATCTTCTCTGCTGTCAACTGAACTGCTCGCTCACTACCGACAGCTCAGCCAGGCCAATTTCAGCGTCGTCGATTTAGAAACGACCGGATCACGGCCGGAGAAAGCAAGAGCAATTGAAGTATCGGTGCTGCAGGCCAGTTTGGCAGAGGGCATCCAAGATCAGCAAACCCACTTAATCAACCCTGGCGTACCGATTCCAGAAGTGATCACCCGCGTCACGGGTATCACTCAGGCAATGGTAGATCAGGCGATCGCCCCTGAGAAAGTTTGGCCGCAATATCATACTCGCCTCAACACGGGCATTCTTACGGCCCATAACTTAGCTTTTGACTATCGCTTCTTACAGGCCGAGTACGAGCGGCTAGGCCAGACGTTTGAGCGATCGCCGGATGAAAGGCTCTGCACGGTTTTGCTCTCGCGGCTCATGCTGGCGGATTTGCCTTCGCGCAGCCTGCCAAGACTGGTGGAACATTTTGGCTTTCAGGTGGATGAGTCGCACCGAGCGGCAGCAGACACGCTGGCCTGCTGGTACTTAGCAGCCTATCTGCTACGACAAATTCAGCAGGAGCCAGAGGCGGTTATCCTCCGGCAGTTTGGCCAGCAGTGGATGCGACTCAAGGATGCGGCCAAGCTGCTGCAGCGCCCCAGATCAGAAACCCAAAGCCTACTAGAACAAGCCGGTGCCGAAAACCGCATGTCTCGTAGCCAAAAGCCCCTCTATCGCCGCCGCGACGTGGAGCAGGTCTTTTGGAGTCAGCAGGGGCAGCAGCTTTCTTTGCTGTAAGTTTCTTCAAACCCAAAGTTGTAGCGGATCGACGTTGAGTGAGCCAGCATGTCAAGATTAGAGCGGCAAACCTGACTCATGTCCTTAAACCAATAGGCAGTGTGAAAGCTGATAGCGACACTTCAAAAGTAGGCAACTCAAACAGTCAGATTAATATTTGGCGTGAAGAACTCCAAGCGGTACTGCGAGGAGCTTCCGGTAGCTTTTTGTTTGGTATTCCGCTGCTGTATACGGTTGAGGTTTGGTCAATTGGCTCAGCGGCCCAGTCGCCTCTGCTGCTGGGCGTTCTCGGTACTACCTTTATCATCGTGCTGCTGCTAACTGAGATTGAGGGCTTCCGGCGGACGCTGACCCTGCATCCGCTAGAGGCAATTTTAGAAAGTATCGAAGCCCTGGGAATTGGACTGGTCTGCGCCGCGATCGCCCTGGTGCTGCTCCGCCGCATCACGCTAGAAACGCCGCTTTCAGAAGCGTTGGGCAAGCTAATTTTTGAAGGGGTACCTTTTTCTATCGGCGTGGCTTTGGCCCGCTCGACGCTTAACCGCGATCGCCTCAACAATCGAACTCGTCGTAAAGTCAATCGTCCGCGCTTGCTAGCCGATCCCTCCCTGGCAAGCTTACGGGACACCCTAGTTGACCTAGATGCTACCCTGATTGGAGCGCTGCTGATTGCCTTCAGCATCGCCCCGACTGAAGAAATCCCCATCCTAGCCGCCGACATTCCGCCGCTGTGGCTGCTACTCATCATGGCCGCTTCCCTGGTCTGTTCCTACGGCATTGTCTTTGCTTCAGGCTTTAGCGATCGCAGCGAGCGGCGACAGCGAGGACTGCTGATTAGCCCGATCACAGAAACCCTGGTGGCTTACCTGGTCGCCCTTCTCGCCGCCGTCATCATGCTGATTTTCTTCCAGCAGTTGACGCTGCAAGATCCCTGGCAGGAATGGCTAGGCGATACGATTGTTCTAGCGCTGCCAGCGGCCATCGGTGGAGCGGCAGGGCGAATTCTGATTTAAGCCTTTGTTTTGAGCGTATGCCCAACTCGCCCGATTCTACAAAAGCGCCAGCGCCCGTCTCTGAACATGAAAATACTATCGCTCTGGCCGATCCGCCTCGCACCCTAGCAGAGTGGATTACCCTGGGCGTTACGACGCTGATTTTGGCAATTTTGGTCGGTCTAGTGGTTTATGACTGGCGGGTGAATCAGAATCGTCCCCCGGCTTTTCAGGTTGAGATCACCGAGACGGCGCGGGTAACCGATAGTCACTACTATGTACCCTTTGAAATAATCAATACCGGCGGGCGGATTGCGCGGACAGTTCAGGTAACGGCTGAGCTGCACATCGACGGCATCGACGATGAAACCGGAGAGCAGCAAATTGACTTCCTCTCTGGCAATGAGCGCAAGCGGGGCAGCTTTGTGTTTAACCACAATCCCCAAGCTGGGGAGCTGATTATCCGCGTCGCCAGCTATCGCTTACCGTAAAATTTATCCAGCCTGCTGCCAGTTCATGTAGGGCAGCTTGGCGGCAGCAGCCTTAATCTCGGTGGCATTCGCCACTAGCTGACTACAGGCATCCCAGGTACCGCTGAGAAACATCTGACGCGCCCCCTCATTCATCGTTACTGGCGCTGTGAAGTCGCCGCAGCGGACCTGCATTTCCTGAAGATCCAAGGTTAGGCATTGTTGAGGATTGGCCTGAACCTTAGTTTGAAGCTGCTTGAGCGTTTCAGTATCGGCGGTGACGCAGGGAATGCCCATTGCCACACAGTTACCAAAGAAGATTTCGGCAAAGCTTTCGCCAATCAGCGTCTTGATGCCCCAGCGAGCGATCGCCTGGGGGGCGTGTTCCCGCGAGGATCCGCAGCCAAAGTTGCGGTTGACCAACAAAATCTCGGCTCCCTGATACTGGGGCTGATCGAAGGGATGCTCACCGTTGGTCTGAGCCCGATCGTCAGCAAAAACCTGCTCCCCTAGACCATCAAACGTAACGCAGCGCAGAAACCGAGCCGGAATGATGCGATCGGTGTCGATGTCGTCGCCTGGGAGGGGAATGGCTCGTCCGGTGATTGCTTGAACTTCGTTCATAATGACTACTGCTTGACTCAACTGCTGCCGAAACTTCCCCATCTTAGCGCCTTCGACTATGTTATTCACTAATGGTGATTCTCTACCCATCACCCCCTACTCATCACTCACCCTCCTCTCCAATGGCTAAACTCTTCCCCACTATCACCCCAGAATTACAGCAGTTCATTGCCAGCCAGCACCTTTTCTTTGTCGGCACTGCCCCGCTTGCTGCTGAGGGACACGTCAATCTCTCCCCTAAGGGCTTAGAAACTTTTCGGGTGCTATCGCCCTTGCAGGTAGGCTATTTGGATCTCACGGGCAGCGGCAATGAAACTTCGGCCCATCTTCAGGAAAATGGCCGGATCACGCTCATGTTCTGTGCCTTTGCTGGCCCGCCGCAAATTTTGCGGCTCTACGGTCAGGGCCGGGTGGTTTTACCCAGCGATGCCGACTGGCAGGCAATCGCCCCCCAGTTTCCCCATCTGCCGGGAGGCCGCCAGCTCATCCTGGCCGACATTCACCGCGTCCAAACCTCCTGCGGCTTTGGCGTACCGCTCTACGCCTATGAAGGGCAGCGAGACACTCTCGTAAACTGGGCTAGGAAAAAAGGCGATCGCGGCCTGCAAGAGTATCAGCTTGCCAAGGGCAGCCAGAGTATTGACGGCTTGCCGACGCCGCTGAGTCAGATTCAAGACAAATAGACCGACCAGCCATCTACCTCTTCTTGGGTGTCTACCTTATTGGTAATCCACAGCGACTGGTAGGGCTGCAGAACGTGAACGGCTTCAAAATCCTCAAAGCGATCGCCGCTGATCAGATCGCACCAGGTATCGGTACTGACTAAGTTTAGGTGCCCTAGCTGTAGCTCCTGGGGTTCTTTGCTGAGGTTGTGAATTGAAAAAATGCTCTGATCGCGGGTGACGCTTTGTCGCCAGAAGGCAAACAGGGCCGGATTAAGCGGGTGCAGGGTGTACTGGGTGGCGTTGGGATGGAAAGCGCCCTGCTGGCGCCGAATCTTAATCAGACGGCACAGCTCTTTGAGCACGATGGCATGGGTCGAGTCGGGATTTTGGAGTTGGGCCTCCAATTCCTCATATTCCCAGCGACGACGGTTAATGGAGCGATTGCGCCCGGTGCGCTGGACGTGGTCGTGGTCGTTGGGGGTTGCGAGCAGGCTGTGGATATAGAACGCCGGAATCCCTTCTAAAGACATCATCAGCGTTTGAGAACAGATAAAACGCTCGATCTGCCACTCGTCCTCGCCTGCGACTGTGCCCTTGAGCGCGTCAAACAGTGAAATATTTACCTCATAAGGGCTTTCAGAGCCATCGGGCTGCTTGCGCATACTGATTTTGCCGCCAAACTTCTGCATCGTTTCCAGCAGCGCATGGTATTCGTCCTCGGCCAAAAGTCCCTCCGCTGGACGCAGGCCAATACCGTCATGGGACGCAGTGAAATTGAAGTAGGCGCAGCCCAGAGGCGCTGGGGGCATACTCATCATCCAGGTCTTCAGGTGCTCAGACTTGCCCTGCAGCAGCGCGTTCAGCAGCAGCGGCGGCAAGCTGAAGTTGTAGATCATGTGGGCTTCGTTGCGGTTGCCGAAGTAGCTCAGATTTTCCCGGTTGGGCACATTGGTTTCAGTGATGATGGCAATGCCCGGATCAATCATCTGCAGCACTTCCCGCATCAGGCGAATAATGGCGTGGGTCTGGCGCAGATGGATACAGGGGGTGCCAATCTCTTTCCAGAGAAAGCCAACCGCATCTAGGCGCACATAGCGAGCGCCTGCCTGAATATAGAACAGCAGAATAGCCAGATACTCGATTAGAACGTCGGGATTGGCGAAGTTAACGTCAATTTGGTCTTCGCTGAAGGTGGCCCAAACGTGTTTTTCCCCGTTGACCGTATCGACCTTGACCAGCACCGGCGTGCTGCGAGGCCGCACAACCGCTGAAAGATCTTCTCTGGGATCGACTTCGACAAAATAGTCGCAGCCCGGTTTTTTACCTTGCTTAAACTGCTTGAACCACTTGCACTCGCTAGAAACATGGTTGACCACAAAATCGACCATGAGATTGAACTGGCTGGAAATGCGCTTAATATCTTGCCATTCCCCTAGCTCAGGGTTGACCTGCAGATAGTCGATCACCGCAAAGCCGTCGTCGGAGCTGTAGGGAAAAAACGGCAGGATATGGACGCCGGTGATCGTGTCTTTAAGGTATTTTTCTAAGAAGCGATCGAGGGTGACTAGAGGTTTTTCATCTTCCTGGCTGTAGATGTTGTCGCCATAGGCAATGAGCAACACATTATCCTGGCTCCATTTGCGAAAGTCCTCGTCGATAGAATCGCCAAAGTGTTCTTCAAGCAGTGAAAACAGGCGAGGGGCGATCGCCTCAGTCACCTCTGAACCGTAAATAATTGTCAGTAGGGGCTTGATGTGAGACGAAAACTTTTCGTATTTATTGACAGAGGTGAGCACGGTTGCATCTTCTCCTGGCTGGACAAGCTTGAGCGGCGCGATCGCAGACTGCTGCGAGGACAATGCCCACCGTCTGAAACAGTAATCTGCTTCACCTGATGGGCGACACATAGGGCGATGGAAAAATGTTAGATGAGGGCCGAGTCGTCAGGCTAGCCGCCTCGAAGCCATCTAGCGAGTGTAAACAGGCTAAAGATAGCAGCAATCGGTAGAACTGAAACTCGACAGCTATCTAAAAATAGCTTGCTGCGTAAATCTTAATTGCAGGAATTACAGGCAGTATAGGGCGCAATTTTTGTCTAAAGCGTATCGGTTTACTCCATTCACGGTCTGCGCAACAGATCGTGCCAGTATCAATTCCGACTACCCTAGCTCAGTAGCAGACAATTGCGGTGAGTATTAACCAGTCTTCACCGTCGTTTTAATTTTTGTGGCGATCGCCCTGGGTTTTGTTACCTAACCAACGAGTCGTGAGAGGGTATTGAACCCTGAAATGGGAGGGGACAAAATCAAAAAGCGCTGGCGCGTAGTCAGCCAGCCCTCAGCCTTAAAATCTTTCAGCAGGCGGGTCACGGTGACGCGGGTGGTGCCAATGGCGGTGGCGAGCTGGTGGTGGGTGAGGCGAATATTGATGCGAATCCCCGACTCATCGATTTGACCAAATTCATCCGCAATCATCATCAGCAAGTGGCGCAGGCGATCGCCCACTAAGCGCTTACCGGAGAGCGCGAGCCAGGCTTCTGACTGCTGCAGGCGGCGGGTCATCTGCCGAAACAAACCGGCCATCAGCACTGGCGAGGATTCAATCTCGGTCATTGAAAGCGGCAGAACATCGATGTCGGTCAGTGCTGTAGCCCAGTAGGGATCAACTGTGGTCAAAGGCAAGCCAATGGGAGATGAGGGACCTGCTAATCCCAGCAAAGTCTCACTGCCGTCAGGCTGCAGGGTAAAAAGCTGAATCACGCCCCGACAAACTACTAGAACTTCGTGGGGACGCAGTGGAATTGACTGACCAGCGCCATACGAGGTGAGCGATCGCTCCCGATACAGCTGCTCAAGCACTTCAACAAAGTCCGGACGAGGCTGCGTTTGGCTGATTGTCATCGGTCAGTTCCACATACTTAGCAGACATGATCGATGAACAAGCTTAAAAGTAAGAAATGTAGAGGTTAAGATTCGATGAAAATAAATGTGTTGCTAATTACTTGAGGACGCCAATACTGCTGGCGGTCAGGCAAGGAAATTTGCCCTGACTGACCGCCAATTCATGGCCTAGAAGCTGGAAGACGCTATCTCTAGCGGACTTCAACCTGATAGTTAGCTGTTAGCTCTGTTTCCGGCTCAGCGTCACCAAAATCCCAGCTGATATGGGTATAGGCGTCAGCCGGGGCTGGCTCCATCTCGACGGAACCGTCTGCGAGTGTAACTTCAATCATCGGTTCAGCCACGAACTGAGAGCCGCCATCAATGCTGTATGTGACAGCAACGGCCTCGTCTGCTACTACCGAATTCAGCACGAACACTGTATTGGCCGGAATGGGCTGCGCAATCACCAAGTCTTCTACAGGGCGATCGCTGATATTTTGAATATCGAGCCAGTAGCGTAGAACATCCCCAGGCTGTACCTGCGTCTGCTCGCCGCTGAGAACCTGCCATTGAGTAACTGGCTCTCCTTGAGCATCTAGCTCAACCACTTTTTTCTCGACGGCTAGCTGCATGACGATGGGGTTTTCTTCTGCCTGTAAATTTTGAGCGATCGTGCCGCCGAGCCGCTGCACCTGCGCCCACACTGGTAGCTCCATTGCGATGGGAGCGGCTAATACTGCAGCACAAGCACTTAAACCAATCAAAAACCGTTTCATGAACTGACCTCTCTAAAGGGTAATAGTTTTGAACCTTGAGTTTCTAAGCTAATTTCAAGCGTAGAGATGCAGAGAAGGGCATCTCTACGCTACAGGTGACTAGTTCAAGCGACGTTGGAAGGTGAAGGTACGAGATTCACCCGGCTCTAACGGTTCTAGAACGGTGTCTACATAACGAGTCACATCGAGATCGACGGTGAGACCAGCAATATCTGTCGAGGCAGTCAATCCCGCACTACCGCTGAAGTAGGTAATCACTGAACCCAGTCCACCAGAATTATCCGAGGCCGAGCCAACGACGTTACTGGTATCAATCACGCCGTTGCTATCGTTATCAAGACCCCAGTTGCTGTCAGCGGTGGTCCCATCATCAGTGATGATAACTCCCGTCAGATTTAAGGTGGAGTTGCTGCTGCCGAGATCAGGCGAAGAGATATTGGTATAGGTAATCCGATACTCAATAATGTTGCCAGTTGCTGGCGTCTTAGCCGTTGTGCTAAAGACACCGTCGGCAGCGCTTACAGCTGGCCCGTCTCCCTGCAATATACGAGACTCCTTGACCAGTCTCAAAACACCGTTATAAACCCGATCAATCGTATCGTTGTAAGTTTCACCCGTATCAAAGGCATTGTTACTGTTGGCATCTTCATAGGCCCGTAGCGTTACCGGAAAAGCCGTGTTCGTATCGGTTGAGAGAGAAGTACCATCTGGAAGATTCACCACAACGCCATAGTTAACAGGCAGACCCGCCCCCAGGGTAAAGCCAACGCCAGGAAGCGGGGTCAGCGCTCCAAGTACGTTACCTAAAAGTCCACCGAGAGAAGCATCTAAGGTTGTCAGCACGGCTGAATCTAAGTCAGACGCCAAATCACCCAGGACGCTGAGTTCATCAAAAGAGCTACCATTCCAGCGATAAGCGGCGAGGCCACCATTGAGATCGGCCACAAGCACCTCTGTACCCGCAGGTAAATTAGCAGTGCTAGCTGTAATGGTAGGTTCTACTCGTACATTGGTGAGCAGTGAGGTGTTGGGGTTGCGCATCGTATTAGTGAAGGCAACAGGCAGCGGATTTGTGGTGTCTCCTGGATCGGTGTTGGGCGGTACAAAGGCGACCTGATTGGTAAAGTCGTCATTATTATCGGTAGGACCAACAGCGCTAGGGGCGAGATTGGGGCCGTTGAGAATTTGGCTTTGTCCCACCAGCTCTAGAACATTGACCTCACCACCGGGGCCAGTTCCCGTGTTGTCGTTGTTGGTGTCTTCTCCCTGGGTGGCCGCGTCGGCAACACCGCTGGTAGGCGTATTCGAGCCAACCGAACCATCGTCATTGAAGTTGCTCGGATTGCGGTCACCGGACTCGTCATAAACCAGGCGATTGGTAGGCTCTCCTACCGTTTCACCAAAGACTTGAGCAATATTTTCAATATTGGCGCTGGAAGAGAGAATGTTATCCGTCTCAACGGTGTAGGCAAAGCCCGTTTCATTGGTTCCTGTCGGCAGCGTGCCATCGTAAATAAAACCAATACGAGTCACCAAAGATAGATCAGCCGGTGGCACTGTTGTCCATAAAGCATCGTCTGCATCAACGCTGGTCGGGACGGTTGTGTAAACGGTTGTCCAGTCTGTGGGAGGGGTTGCTACGCTTTCTAGGTTGGTCTGCTCAGGAATAGCCGCAGAAATCAAGATGCGATCAACCGGCAACAGTTCTCCAACTAAGTTGATGGGCGTGCCTTCCAAATCGGCAGCATTCAAACCACTGCTGCCCGCCGGAGCCGAAGTTTCAACATTTAGGGTGAGACCGTAGGTCACTTCGTCATCATTGATAGTGTTAGCAGTTCCTCCATTGTTGTAGTTGGTGCGCTCATTCAGCACGGTGGCAAAAGCCTGGGGAGCCGCATCAACGGTTGAAGTTTGCACGGCGCTAGCCTCTCGCTCGCCGTTAATAGGTGCCCCGTCGGTTTCTCCCAGAGCGCCATTGGCTCCATCGACAGTGCGAACTTCGTCCAAGCCAGCACTATCAGGAGAGTCCGGCTGGTTTTGGGTATCGGAGCTGTTGTCGTTAGGCGCAGTATTACCAAACTGAACAGAAATGGTGTCACCTGAGACAGCAGCCGACGATACCTCTACCGTCACATTGGCGCTAATGGTATCACCAGGCGCTACGACATTGGTGGTCAAACCCGCACTCGGTACGTTAGTTTCAAAATTACCATCGCCATCTAAGTCAACTGCTACTGAAGTCAGCGTTGCGGCTCCCGTGACTGCAACCTGTCCTGGGATGAAAAAGCGAGTGGCGTCATTCCCTGTATTCGCCACTTCAAACTCATAAACTAAGGTGTCTCCAGGAGCCACAGTGCCACCGCTATTGTCAGTGACACCCTGCTCGGTAACCGTAATACCGGCAACCTCCGCTACCTCCACTGTGACAGTATTGGAGGTGGCATTATTGAGCACATTGACGCCCAGATTGTTGACATAGTTGAACTGAGCAGTTGCTTGGTTCGTAATTTGGGTACCAACAGCAGTGGACTGAGCGAGTACAGGCAGTGCTGACTGCAGTAGGCCAGCAGCAATTAAAAATTTGGCAAGAAAGATTCTTTTAAAGCTTTGATGCTTCGATTTGCTTTTCATGAGGATTTTTCTGGGCTTTTAGATGCAAAGGCTCCTAGATAGTTCCCGTAAATATTTTTCAGGGCTCTCAGTGTTTTTGCTAGTTCTGAATTGCTGAAGCCAAATAGACTTTGTGACGCTGCTTTTAGTCACTCTTGGTAATTCTTGAGAGTTAAGCCTTAATATACTCGGATTTGTGAAAGCTCAAGCTATTCAGCCATTTCAGAGCCGTGTAGCTCAACAACCTATAAAACGTGGCTGAAGATTAGTGGGCCAGGTCTCAATTGAAACAATTGGAAAAGCCGTAGAAGTAACTTTAAAATCTCAGTACTAAGCGCAAATTTGAAAATAACCAAAATTACTGATGACAGTTTCAGGCTGCACAGCAGCGGATAAAACTTTTTAGAACTTTGGAGCCATTAAGCTGTCTAACGACGAGAAATGATTGGTCTTCTCGAAATCTTCTCTTTTCTGGCTTAAGTTTGCAGTGATAGCTAAATCCCTCGCTACAGGAGAACGCTATGACACTCGTGCAAACTCGAACCGACCCCATGATTCTCAACTTGGGGCCGCACCATCCTTCTGCCCACGGCTGCTTTCGCCTGATTTTGACCCTGGATGGGGAAGATGTAATTGACTGCGAACCCGTGATTGGCTATCTGCATCGCGGCATGGAAAAGATTGCCGAAAGCCGCACGCCGACGATGTATATCCCCTACGTTAGCCGCTGGGACTACTACGGCGGCATGTTCAACGAGGCAATTACCGTCAATGCGGTGGAAAAGCTGGCAGATATTGAAGTACCCAAGCGAGCCAGCTATATCCGCGTGATCATGCTGGAGCTGACCCGCATTTCCAATCACTTGCTCTGGCTGGGGCCGTCTTTCATCTCAGATCTAGGCAACCATGCCCTCTTTTTCTACGCTATGCGCGATCGCGAGGCGATTCTAGATCTGTGGGAAGCCGCGACCGGGATGCGGCTAATCAACAACAATTATTTTCGGGTGGGCGGCGTGGCGGCGGATCTGCCCTACGGCTGGGTGGAGAAGTGCCTGGACTATTGCGGCTATTTGAGCGATCGCCTGGTGGAATACGATCGCCTCATGACTGACAACCCCATCTTTGTTCACCGCACCGAGGGGATTGGTACGGTGAGCCGGGAGGCGGCGATCGCTTGGGGACTCTCTGGGCCAATGCTGCGATCGGCAGGGGTGAAGTGGGATCTGCGCAAGGTGGATCACTATGAGTGCTATGACGAGTTTGACTGGCAGATCGCCTGGGATACGGCGGGGGATTGCTTAGCTCGCTACCGGGTGCGGATGCAGGAGATGGCGGAGTCGCTTAAGATCATTCGTCAAGCCTGTGAGCGACTACCGGGTGGCCCTTACGAAAACCTGGAGGCGCGGCGTGTGACCGAGGGGCCAAAGTCGCAGTGGAATGAGTTTGACTATCAGTTTTTGGCGAAGAAGCTGCCGCCGACGTTTAAGATTCCGGCGGGGGAGCACTACGTGCGGTTGGAGTCGGGCCGGGGAGAGTTGGGCATTTTCATCATTAGCGAGGGGGGCATGTTTCCCTGGCGCTGGAAGATCCGTCCGGCAGATTTTAATAACCTGCAGATTTTGCCCTATTTGCTGAAGGGGGTGAAGCTGGCGGATGTAGTGGCGATTTTAGCGAGTTTTGATGTGGTGATGGGGTCAGTGGATCGTTAGCGGTAGGGGCGATCGCACTCCGACCTGAAAAAACGGGGTTCTTGGCTCAACCCAAGTCTCTCTAGCTAGCCCGACAGAACCTCGGTTTCTGGATCGGCTAGGAGTTAGTGAGAACGGCTCAGTTACAGTGGCAGCAATCAGATAGCATAAAGGGGCTGATTTCTTGTCCGCTGGTATGGATGAAGTGCGTCTTCGGCAATTTCAACAGGCTTATCAGGACCTCGATCTGTTTCCGCTGATCGAAGCAAGCGATATTGAGAAATTTCGGATTGATTATGGCCTGGATGTGCTGGTGCGTCTGAGGCAGGAAATCAATGCCTCTGTCAAGAACGGCAAGTTTGTCTTTGCTGGACACCGGGGCTGTGGCAAGTCTACTTTGCTGAAGCGGCTAGCGGTAGAGATGTACCCCAACCACTCGGTCATCTTTTTCTCAATTGCCGATCAGATCGAGATGTCCGACGTCAGCCATGTCAACATCCTGTATACGATCGCGATTATGCTGCTGAGCTATGCCAGCAAGAAGCAAATTGCGGTGCCTCAGACGATTCAAGAGACGCTCTTGGGCTGGAATACAACGCTGCGCAAGCAGGTGGAGACCGAGGCGACTAAAGGTAATTTGGGCCTGGGGCTCGAGATATTCAAGTTGCTGACGGCCAAGCTACAGCAAGAAAGGGTTTTTCGGGAAGAGCTAGAGAAAACCTTTAAAAAGAAAATCTCTGATCTGGTTGGCAAGTGCGATCGCCTCGCTGCCGCAATTCAAACCGCCACGAAGCAGCCCGTTTTGGTGATTATCGACGATCTCGACAAGCTAGATCTTTCGAGAGTTGAAACTATCTATCGAGACAATATCAAATCGCTATTTTCGCCCCAGTTTCGTATTGTCTTCACCATCCCGATTGCCGCTACCCGTGAACCGCAGGTGACAGGAGCGCTGAACTCAGCCGGAGTGGTGCGGCCCCGACTGTTTCCGGTGGCTAAGTTTTACGGTAAGAGCGATCGCCATAATTCTGAAGCCGAACCTAACGAGAAAGTCGGCGTTGCTGAATCAAGAGATGAATCTTGGAGGCACTGGAACATCGTCAAACTTGAGGTAGTGAAGTAACAATCGGACAGAGTGAGCCAGCATGTCTACGGACTTCGAGTAACAAAGCGTTTTGCGATGCAGCCGAGCCAGATAGTGCCGCAATCGGGTGTTTTCGCCTTCCACTCGAGTCATGTAGGTCTTGCAGACAATCTGATCGCCATCAGGAATGAAGGTTGGATAGACTGACCAGCCATCAGTGACGTAGAAATAGCAGTTCCAGCCAGCCACGATTTGCCAGAGTGGAGCAAAGGTTTCAGCACTATGGTCACCC